>JAJYYW010000096.1 GCA_021800575.1 bacterium | reverse complement strand
GACCAGGATATCGCCCGGTTTCACCTCGGCGCCTATCCGGACGATACCGCTCTCGTCGAGGTCCCGGAGGCTGTCTTCGCTGACATTCGGTATGTCCCTTGTTATCTCTTCCCTGCCGACCTTGAGTTCACGGGCGGCACATTCATACTCTTCGATATGGACCGAAGTAAAGACGTCCTCTTTGTTGATCTTTTCGCTGACCAGGATGGAGTCCTCGTAGTTGTAGCCTCCCCACGGCATGAACGCGACCAAGACGTTGCGTCCCAGCGCAAGTTCGCCGTTGGCAACGGCCGCACCGTCGGCAATGATGTCTCCCTTTTTGATACGCTGTCCTACCTGTACGGTCGGCGCCTGATTCAGACACGTTCCCTGGTTTGACTTCTGGAACTTGTGGAGATTGTAAATCTTGACGGTCGGTCCCTTGGTCTTGTTCGGGTACTGAACGACGATCTTCCGCGCATCGACCGACGTGACGACACCATCGTCTTCCGCGGTCAGAACGACACCGGAGTTCCGTGCCACGTAGCTCTCGATCCCGGTTGCAACAAGCGGCGCCTCGGTCTTGATCAGGGGAACCGCCTGCCGCTGCATGTTGGATCCCATCAGTGCCCTGTTGGCGTCATCGTGTTCGAGGAAGGGGATCAGTGCAGCCGCGGCGGACACAAGCTGTGCAGGGGAAACGTCCATGAAATCCACCTCGTCCCGGTGAACCATGAGGAAGTCCCCGTTCCTGCGCGCCGCAACATACTCCTCAACGATCCTGTTCTTGCCGTCGAGCATGGTATTCGCCTGGGCTATCGTCTTGTTCTCCTCGTCAATCGCCGAGATGTACGTGATCTCGTCCAGGGCGACAGCGTTCTTCACCACCCGGTACGGGGTCCGCAGGAAGCCGAACTCATCAACCCGTGCGTAGGTGCTCATGGACGCTATCAGACCGATGTTCGGACCTTCTGGAGTCTCGATCGGGCATATCCTGCCGTAGTGAGTCGTGTGAACGTCCCTGACCTCGAAACCGGCGCGTTCCCTGGTCAAGCCTCCGGGCCCGAGCGCGGACAGTCTCCGCTTGTGCGTGATCTCGGCAAGCGGATTGGTCTGATCCATGAACTGTGAGAGCTGGCTGCCGCCAAAGAACTCCTTAATCGCAGCGGTAACCGGTTTCGGGTTGATCAGCTCCGACGGCATCAGGGTCTGCAGGTCATGTGTAAATTTCTCTTTGACCGTCTTTGCCATTCTCAGAAGACCGAGCTTGAACTGGTTTTCCAGCAGCTCGCCCACGGTCCTCACCCGCCGGTTGCTGAGGTGATCGATATCATCCACTTCGCCCTTGCCGTTCTTCAGCTCGAACAGATACCTGACCGTATCGATAATGTCTTCTTTCGTCAGCGTCGTCACGTCGAGCGGGATGTCCTTGCCCAGCCGGCTGTTCATCTTGAGCCGACCGACCCGGGTCAGGTTGTACCGTGTTTTGGTAAAGAACATGTCCTCGAAGAAAAACTGAGCTATCTCGGGCGTATAGGACTCGTTCGGTTTCAATTTTGCGTAAAATTCCTCGATGGCCTCCTGCTTCTCCTTGATCCGGTCGAGGAGAAGGGTCTCGCGGATACTGCCGCTGATGGAAATGTTGTCGAAATAAATGAATTCGAGTTTATCTATTTTATTGCCGAGGATCTTCTCATAGATCTCCCGCGTGATGCTCTCGTTGCACTTCAGAAGGACGTTGCCGCTGCTGTCCTTCACGTCCTGTACGGACACCCTGCCGTCGATGTCCTCATACTTGACGGTCAGCTGTTTCACCTTGCGGGATATGATCCGCCGTGCAAGATTGCGGTTAATCTTGGTGCCCGCGGGTACGATGACCTCGCCCGACGCCGGGTCCGCGATATCAACGCTGAACCTCCTGTTCAGCAGAAGATCGTAGTCCGGCTCAAAAACGATCGTGTTGTCCCTGAGCCTGACCGTTTCTGTCTTGTAAAACCTGCGCAGGATATCTTCCTCGGTATACCCGAGGGCCTTGAGAACAACGGTCGCGTAGAATTTTTTCTTCTTGTCGACCTTGACGTACATGATGTCCTTCTGGTCGAACTCGAAATCGAGCCACGAGCCTTCGTAGGGAATGATGCGCGCCATGTACACCGGCCGGCCGGTGCTCTGGATCTTGAGCTTATCGTATTCGAAGAAGACGCCCGGGGAGCGGTGGAGCTGGCTCACGATAACACGCTCGATGCCGTTGATGATGAAGGTACCGTTCGATGTCATGATCGGAAGATCGCCGAAAAAGACCTCCTGTTCCTTGATGTCCCGGACGGTCTTAGTCTTCGTCTCGGGATCCACGTCCTTCAGGATCAGCCGTACCATGATCTTCATGGGCATGGTATAGGTCAGCGCTTTCTCCTTGCATTCGTCCACATCGTACGCGGGGGGATCCAGGATGTACCGCACGAATTCCAGCGAAGCGGTTTCATTGTAGTCTTTGATCGGGAAAACCGCGTTGAACGCAGCCTGCAGACCATAGTTCTTACGTTCTTCGGGATTCGTGTCCGTCTGCAAAAACTGATGAAATGAATTTAACTGCACCTCGATCAGATCCGGGATGTCCATCAACGTCTGGAATTTCCGGAAATCCTTTCTCAGTGCAGCGGATTTATTATACTCTTTGGTGGCCATACTATTCGTTACCTCCCTCACGGAATAAATAGGTTATCAAAACACACCCGGCGTCCAGGAGCAGCCCCCTGAAAAAGACGGCGGGCGGAAAAGCGCACCCCTTCCCCGGTCATCCGGCACACGACAGCCGTCATTCCGCCATGCATGACGGAACGTCCGGCTGGAGTCGGAGTCTCGCAGGTAATCCTCCGGGAAAAAAACAAGATATGAGATATGAGGCTGTTAATGGTTATTTAATTTCTACCTTTGCTCCAACCGCCTCAAGCTGCTGTTTGATTTTTGCTGCGTCTTCCTTGGATACACCCTCTTTGACAACCTTTGGAGCACCCTCAACCAGTTCCTTCGCTTCTTTCAATCCGAGGTTCGTTATCGTCCTGATCTCTTTAATGACTTTGATCTTCTCGGCTCCCGATGCTGCGAGCGTCACGGTAAACTCGGTCTGTTCCTCGGCGGGCTGCTGTGCCTGCTGTGCACCCTGCGCCGCTGCAGGAGCGGCCGCGCCCATCACCGGCATTGCCGCAGCCTTAATACCGAACTTGTCCTCCAACGCCTTGACCAGTTCCGCAAGCTCCAGTACATTCATCTTCGATATAGCACCCAGAATGTCCTCTTTACTCATCGTTACATTCTTCTCCGCAAGTTCTTCCTTTGTAGCCATTTCTACCTCCTCATTTATTTATTTGTTTGTTTGGTTTGCAAAATTCCATTGAGTACATTGATAAGACCCGACACCGGTGACGAGAGCGCATAGACCAGTCTCGATATCGGCGCACTGATCGTTCCGAGCAGTATGGCGATGAGCACCTCCTTCTCGGGAAGGGTCGCCAGCAGGCTGACCTTGTCGGGAGACAGGAAATCACTGTTCATGACGCCGCCCTTGATGACCAGCAGCGGGTTGTTTCTGGAAAACCCGACGATCTGCTTGACGACCGCCGCGGGGTCATCGTACGAAAACATCACTGCCGTCGAACCGGTCAGCACCTTTGCATCGATGGCCGGAAGAATCCCCTGTGCTGCGCGCAGAAACAGCGTATTCTTGGTGATCTTCAGATCGCCTTTTCTCGAACGAAGCTCCCGCCGCATGTTCGTCAATTCGCCGACTTTTAAACCCTTGTATTCGGTTATAAAGATGGCTTTTGATTTCAATATCTTCTCCCGTATATCGGTGACAACATTACCTTTTGACTGTTTGTTCATACCTAAAACCTCCGCATCCGTGCTTTATTATCGGTAATCCTGAATCGAAATTTTTACGCTTGGCCCCATGGTCGTGGACAGGTACGCACTCTTCAAAAACTGCCCCTTGCTTGTTGCGGGTTTTATAGACTTCAACCGGTCCATGATCGCGTGAAAGTTCTCCGCAAGCCTCTCCCCGGGGAATGACTTCTTGCCGATGGCAAGATGCACAACGCCGCCCTTGTCATTCTTGAGCTCGACCTTGCCGGCCTTCGACTCTTTGACCGCGCGCGCAACTTCGAAGGTCACGGTCCCGAGCTTCGGGTTCGGCATCAGCTTTTTTGGACCCAGTATCTTTCCGAGCTTACTGACCATGCCCATGAGATCCGGCGTCGCGATGACCGTATCGAAATCAATCCAGCCCCCGAGAACCTTGTTGACGAGTTCCTCACCGCCGGCGAAATCCGCACCTGCATCGAGCGCCTCTTTTTCATTCTTGGTGAACACCAGCACCTTGACCTGCTTGCCCAGTCCATGGGGAAGGACAACGGTTCCGCGGATGTTCTGATCCGTCTGCTTGGTATCGATCCCCAGGTTGACCGCCAGTTCGACGGTTTCATCGAACTTGGGACCCTTGAGATTCTTCAGCAGCTCCAGGCCTTCCTTGACTTCGTACAACTTGCCCGACTCCACCTGCTTGCTTGCCTCTTTGTATATCTTGCCGTGTATTTTCATGCTTTGACACCGCCTTAAATGATTTCTATACCCATGCTTCGTGCCGTACCTTCGATGATCTTGACCGCGTTGTCGATATCGTACGCACTGAGATCCGTCATTTTCTGCTTCGCGATCTCAATAACCTGATCCTTGGTTATCTTGCCCACCTTGTTCTTCTTGGCATCGCCCGATCCTTTTTCCAGCTTCAATGCCATTTTGATCAGCACCGACGCGGGCGGGGTCTTTGTGATAAACGTAAAGCTCCTGTCCGAGTAAATGGTCACCAGGGCCGGGATGATCAGGCCCTCCTGCATCTTGGCTGTCTTGGCGTTGAACGCTTTGCAGAATTCCATGATATTCGCACCATGCTGACCGAGAGCCGGTCCGACCGGCGGTGCAGGATTTGCCTTTCCCGCGGGTATCTGTAATTTGACCTTGGCAATTGCTGTTTTCGCCATTATATGTCTCCTTTAATTCTTTTCTACCTGGTTAAAATTGACTTCGACGGGGGTCGACCTTCCGAAAATGCTCACGAGCACTCTCAGCCTCCCTTTGTCTGCTTTCACTTCCTCAACGACCCCGTTAAAACTTGCAAAGGGACCGTCGATGACCCGGACGCTCTCGCCGGCTTCAAACGAAAGCTTGGGCTTCGGCTTGACAGCCCGTTCCTGTATTTCCACCTTGAGTTTTTCCACCTCATCGTCGGGAACAGACGGGATGGACTTTATATCCTTTCCCCCGCCGACAAACCCGGTCACCATGGGTGTGGACTTCACAATATGGAATGCCTCTTCCGTGGGTTCAAGCTGTATCAGGATATATCCGGGAAAGAATTTCTGCTTGGATTTCTTCTTGACACCGTTGACAATCTCGATGACATCCGCCTGCGGAACAAGGATATCGCCGAACAGGTTATCCCTGCCCAGCCCCTTGATCTTGGCGGCAAGCCCCGTCTTTATCTTTTCCTCGTAACCGGAATATGTGTGAACGACATACCACTTCATTTGAATAGTAAACTCATGAGGTAGGTAAACCCGAGATCTACTACGTTCAGATAGATTGCCGTCAGAATGACCACCACAATGACCACGATCGTGGACGTGGTGACCTGTTTCCGTGTCGGCCAGGTAACCTTCTTTAATTCGGCAACTACCTCATTAAAAAAGCCTTTCACTTTTTCCGTAAACGTCAATTCATTTTCCATAGTTATATCCTGTAATAAATTCAGGTCAGGAGGGACTCGAACCCCCAACAGCCGGTTTTGGAGACCGGTACTCTACCAATTGAGCTACTGACCTATTTTGTCTCCTTGTGGGATGTATGTTTCCTGCAGTGAGGACAGTATTTCTTTAATTCGATCCTGTCCGGTGTGTTTTTTTTATTCTTCCAGGTCGTATAGTTCCTGTTTTTGCACTCCGTACATGCCATGGTAATCAATGTTCTCATAATGTATATCCTTAATCGGTTTTTACTCGATAATCTCCGTGACAACACCCGCACCGACGGTCTTACCGCCTTCCCGGATCGCAAACCGCAGCCCCTTCTCCATGGCTATCGGAACTATCAGATCCCCTTCC
>JAJYYW010000095.1 GCA_021800575.1 bacterium | reverse complement strand
CCGTTTCGGCGGCAAATCCGACGATGATCCTGTCCCCTTTGTTTTTCGACACGGACGACAGGATATCCCTGGTCCTGTCAAGGCAGATATCCAGGTGCTCCGCTGTTTTTTTTATCTTCTGCGGGCTGGTGCTCGAGGGGGTGAAATCGGAAACCGCACTCGACATGATGATACAGTCCGTTTTTCTGAAATGGCTGTTGATCTGCTCGAACATCTGCTGCGCCGATTCCACCTCGACGAAATTGATGCCGTAGGGCGGGGGTATGTTTACCTTTCCGGAAACCAAGGTGACCTCGGCCCCCCGCATCCGTGCGGCCCGTGCTATGGCGTATCCCATTTTTCCGGAGGAAGGATTGGATATAAACCGTATCGGGTCAAGATATTCCCGGGTCGGTCCGGCAGAAACGAGCACCCGTTTTCCCTGAAAATCTTTTTTGGTCAGCAGCAGCTCTATCTCGTCGACGATCTGCCCGGGTTCAGCAAGCCTGCCCTTCCCCTCGTACCCGCACGCGAGCCAGCCTGCGTTCGGCTCTATAAAATGATACCCGTACTGCTTGAGCCGTGCGATATTGTCCTGCACAATGCGGTTCTCGTACATGTGAACATTCATGGACGGTGCGAGCAGGACGGGCTTCGTCATGGCGAGCATCATCGTGGTCAGCAGATCGTCCGCTATGCCGTGCGCGATTTTTCCGATGATATTTGCCGTTGCCGGTGCAATCACGGCGAGCGCCGCATCGTCCGGCAGGGCGATGTGCTTGATCTCCACACCCGAGACAAGATCAAAGGTGTCTGTGAGGACCGTATTGCCGGACAATGCCTGAAAGGACATCCTGCCGATGAACTTCTCCGCATGTTCGGTCATGACCACATTGACGATGGCGTTCTGTTTGGTCAGCAGCCGCACGAGCTCAAGGGATTTGTACGCTGCTATACCTCCCGCTACTCCCAGCAATATTCTTTTGTTTTCAAGCTTCATTCCTGTATACACCTGTTAAAAATGGATTATATAAACGTTCGTGTCCGACGGTTGTTTCCTCCCCGTGTCCGGACAAGAGCCTCGTTGCATCGGGCATGCTCAGGATATGCTCCTGGATGCTGTTGAGCAGCGTTTCATAATCACCGCCGGCTATATCCGCCCTGCCCACGGATTCGAAGAATATGAGGTCCCCGACCATGGCTACCCCCTCGTTGCTGCTGTACAGGGTAATACTGCCCGGGGAATGTCCCGGTGTCGCAATCACCCTGAACGAGTATGGACCCGCGCTCAGACTCGTACCCGGTTCGAGAAACGTCTGTACATCCGGGGGTTTTATGGGCGGAAATCCGAAAAAAACAGCCTGCTCCGACGCATGCAGGATCAGCGGCATATCCTCTCTGGCGGCGAGGACCGGCGCGTTCAGCTCCGCGCTCACCCGCGCTGCATCTTTGATATGATCGAAATGTCCGTGGGTAAGCACGATCTGCCGGATCGTGATACTGTTTTTTTTTACCTCGTGCACCAATCGTTCTCCTTCGTCACCGGGATCGACCAGTATGCCCTGCCTGCTGCCCGTGTCCCAGACAATATAGCAGTTGGTCCTCAGCGGTCCGACCGCCCTACACAATATGTTCAACATACTGCACCAGTTCCTGAACACCGTCCAGCGAACGCTCTGTTTCCGTTTGCTGTCTTCCTTCCGCATAAATTCTCATGACGGGTTCCGTCCCCGACAGCCGCAGGAGAAGCCAGGAGCCGCCTTCCAGTAATAATTTCAGGCCGTCTGTCCTGTCGATCTGCAGCGGTTTAAACCGGTCGATCAGAGGAGCAGGATTTTCCATCAGTGCCCTGGCACGCTGGTGGCTTTCCGCATCAAGCTCTATGTCCCGTCTGCCGGCGTACAGCGCTCCGACCATCTTGTAAACGTCCTCCAGCAGAAATCCCACGGTTTTGTTCTCCCGCGCAACCGCCTCGAGCACGAGCAGGCCTGCGAGGATCCCGTCCTTCTCCGGGACATGACCGATGATGGAAAGCCCTCCGCTTTCTTCCCCGCCGAATACGATCTTTTCTTCCATGAGCAGTTTGCCGATATACTTGAATCCGACCGGTGTCTCGTAAATCTCCCGCCGGTGCTGGCGCGCTATCCGATCGAGCAGGTGTGTCGTTGCAACGGATCGTCCGAGACCGCCGTCAAAATCGCGTGTTGATAGGATGTACTCCGCAAGGACTGCGAGCACATAATCCGGTGCTATAAACCTCCCGAGCCTGTCCATAATACCGAACCTGTCCGCATCGCCGTCCGTGGCCAAACCAAGGGCAATGGTTCCATCATCTGCCATCAGCCGTTTTAACCCGGCGAGGTTGGCTTCGCTGGGATCCGGTGCGGTACCGCCGAAATAGGGGTCCCTGGTTTCATGGATGGATACGTGTTTTATTCCGTGCTTCTCGCAAATCGCACTCAGGTATCCCCTGCCGGCACCATAGAGCGGATCGATCGCAACCTTGAGATTCGCTTTTGCTATGGCTTTAAAATCTATAAAATCGTCCAGGCGGTCGATATACCCGGGCATCGGGTCCACAATCTCTGTTGTCCCCCTCCGCGCGTCCGGTTGTCCGAAGAGGCTGCCCTCGGCAAGATACTGGTTCGCCATGGACTCTATCTGTTTCGTTTCTTCGGGCATGGCCGGACCGCCCCAGGACGGGGTAAACTTTACTCCCGTATACAACGGCGGGTTGTGGCTCGCGGTAATATTGATAGCGCCGTCCAGATTATGCCGGATGACATAAAACGAGAGAACGGGTGTCGGCGTATCCCTGCCGGTGACCAGAGCATCTACGCCGTGCAGTGTGAGGTTGTCTGCAGCATCCTTTGCGAATGCCTCCCCCATAAACCTGGGATCGTACCCGATGATGACTCTCGGCGGTGTATTGACGGAATGCGCTTTCACATAATCGGCGATGGCACGCACCGTTGCACCGAGCGTTTGGAAGGTAAACGAATCCGCAATAATGCCGCGAAAACCAGATGTACCGAATTTGATGGTGCGTTCCACAGTACCGGATATGCTTATTGCGATATACTGATCTTATACCCTTCGGATGCCGCGAACGTCATTGCGTTTGTCGCGATACTCTGCAATCCGAGTGTTTTTGCTGCTGTAAGGTTGACCGTGAGCTCCAATCCTTTGGGCGAGGCAATCGGGATCTGAGACGGCTTGGTTCCGCTGATGATCTGGTTGACAATACCGCACCCCTGGTTTCCGATGTTTGCATAGTTCGGTGCAAGAGACACCAGTGCGCCCCTGTCCACCATAATTTTTGATGACGCGAGAGAAGGTATCCTCCGTTCATTGGTATAATTCAGGATCGTACCAAATGCCTGAAGGACGGTAATGTCCGGCAGCATCCAGTACGCATCGATGCCTTCAGCAAATGCACGAAGTGCCCTGGTAACATCACCAGGTGAATCGATCTTTGCAGCAATCAGCCGGAAGCCGAGCTGACTCGAGATCTTCATGGCCTGGCTGATCTCATTGGCTGTGTTCCTGGGGTTGTACAGGACCCCGACCTTGGTGACAGCCGGCACCAGGGCCTTTAATGCACGGAGCTGTGTCTCTACCGGGATATTGAGGGAGATACCGGTTATATTGTTGATATCTTGCAGTCCTATTTTTTCCGGGCTTTGCACCATGATAAACACAACCGGAATTGACGTATTCACATACAGTTTTGCTATCTGTGCAGCAGGAGCGCCCACCGCGAGGACAACCGCCGGCCTGCTTTTATTAATCTGGTCTGCAATTGCCTCTCCCCTGGACTGATCTTCTTCCATATCGTACTCCTGTGTACGCACGGCGCCGCAATTGATGGTAAAGCCGGTGATAGCCTCGTTGTACGGCGCAAGATTGCGTGTCTTGATAACGGCAACATTCGCCGCCCACGTCGATGAAACAAACACAAAAGTCATTAGTACGGCAAAAGCCTTGTATAAGAGTTTATGCCTGATCATAACTATGGATATTTTATATAAAATGATAAACTCTTTGTCAACCATAAGCATAAATCCGGAAAAATACTCATGTGTAAGTCATCTGTAAGTACATTTATTATAAGTAGTACGGTAGGAGAACAGACCCGGTGGATACAGGTTTGAATGGAGTTGAAGCATTGTGATGGTTTGTGCTTGACAAAATGATTAATATCTTTACAAATAAGGTATATGGGCACTATGCCGAAACTATTAAAACAGTTGAATAGTGTTGCAGGGCTCACAGAACAGGAAAAGTTTGTTTTATCTCTGGTCGACGGAAAAACATCGGTACAGGAAATTGCGCGGTTGTCGGGCTTCGGACTAACGTCCGTTAATAAAATTCTTGAAAAACTCAGTGGCTATAAAGTTGTCGCGTTCGGGGACCATGCGACTTCCGAACAGACACGTCAGCACGCCGGTCAGACAGACGATACCACCGGTCAGACCGGACAATCCATTCAAGATCTGTTTGCTCTGTATGAGAATGCGGATCCGTATGCCATCCTCGGCATTTCCGAGACAGCGGGTGCTGAGCAGATCAAGGAAGCCTACTTCGAGAAAACAAAGATGTTCCATCCCGACAGCTTCTATGCCCGCTCCGTACCAGTCCAGGACAAGCATTTACTGGAGGCCATCTATAAAAAGGTGCAGGAGGCCTACGAAGCCGTCAAGAACACCCAGCCACGGCAGTCAGCACCACGTCCGCCGGTGAAGGCACCGGGGCAACCCGCTGCACCCGTGCGGGAAACCGCGGCGCACCCGCCGGCAGCTCCTGCAAAAGAACCGGTCCAGCGCGGGGTAACGGATCAGATTAAAGACCGCGTCAAGAAGGCGGCTTCCTATTACAAACTCGGTATGGAGGCATTCATGCATAGTGATTACGCCAATGCCTATCTGAACCTGAAGCTCGCAACCTCATACAACCCGTATGACCAGGAGTACATCCATAAGATGCAGGAAGCAGAGCAGCACATGCAGGGGGACCGGTACGACGATCTCCTGAAAAAGGCGGACATCAGCATAGAACTGGAAAAACCCGAGGACGCCATCGGTTATCTGAAAATCGCACTAGGCATCGCAAAGGATAAAAGGCTGGTGTGCTATAAGCTTGCCTCCGTATTGTATGATTTCAACCAGTCTATGAAAGAGGCTAAAAACTATTGCCAGCAGGCGATAGAACTGAACCCCCAAAACCCCGACTATCATCTTTTGCTCGCGAAGATATATCAAAAGGCAGGATTTCCCAAGAATGCCCTGTTTGAGTATGAACAGGCCATGAATCTCGGCATGAAAACGGACGACATCAAGGCCGAGATCAAGCAACTCAAAGGTGCGATAAAAAACAATGGGTAAAACAATAGGCATTGATCTGGGCACCACGAACACCTGTGTTGCGGTTATGCTCAACGGCAAACCGTTCGTCATACCGTCTTCAACCGGGACAAGGCTCATCCCCAGCTATTTTGCCATAACAAGCGACGAAAAGACCCTTATCGGGGTCAGGGCAAAACGGCAGTCCATAACAAACCCCCAGAACACCATTTTTGCCGCAAAAAGGCTGATCGGCCGCAAGTACGATTCAAAAGAGGTGCAGGTTACCAGGGAAAAAGTTCCCTACCAGATCGTGGAAGGCCCGCACGGAGATGCGCGGGTTATGTGCGGCGGCAAGACCATGAGCATCCCCGAGATCAGCGCTTTTATCCTGCTCGAGGCAAAAAATGTCGCGCATGAATTCCTTGAAGACGACATCGAAGGCGCGTGCATCACGGTACCGGCGTATTTCAACGAAACCCAGCGTCAGGCAACCATAGACGCAGCGGAGATAGCCGGATTAAAGGTATTGCGCATCATCAACGAGCCGACCGCTTCTGCGCTGGCCTATGCCCAGAAGAGAGGCAAAAAGAACGAACTGATCGCCGTGTACGATTTTGGCGGCGGCACCTTCGACATCTCCATCCTTGAGATCGGCGAGGGGGTCTTCGAGGTGAAGTCCACCAACGGGGACACCTACCTCGGCGGAGACGACTTCGACTCGGCCCTGATCGACTTCATTGCCTCGTCCTACCTTCAGGAGGCCGGGATCGACCTCAAGAAGGACAAGATGGCCCTCCAGCGACTCAAGGAGGCGGCCGAAAAGGCGAAGATCGAGCTCTCC
>JAJYYW010000094.1 GCA_021800575.1 bacterium | reverse complement strand
TTATTCTCCCCCCTGCCTTCATCTGCTCGTAGACCTGGGTGCCCGGGAACGGCGTTAGCACCGTGAATTCCGCGAGGTCCAACTCTATGGTGAGCAGAAAATCAACAAACCTTTTGATAAAATCCTCGGTATGCTCATCCATGCCCAGCAGAATGGTACCTTCAACGCCGATACCGTAATCATGGTACATCTTGATCCGGTCCCTGATCTTGTCCGAAATCGTATAGATAGCGTGATAGATGTACCAGCACCCTGCCTTCCGTGCAAGGTCGAGCACCTCGGGTACCGGGGAAATGGGGTGCGATACCCAGCGTTTGCCCATACCCTCCATGGATCGGAAGACCTCTTTTTCCCATGCCACATTCTGTTCAAGGGATTTGTCCACAATGAACAGAAGGTCCGAGGCGCTCTTCATGTCCGATACGACATGTTCGATAGGGCGCATACGGTGCCGGCGGCCTCCCAGATACGGCACACAGCAAGGGTAGCAGTTGAAACGGCATCCCCGCGATGTCTGGACGAGGTCCACCAGTTCCCATCCTTTGTACACATAGTTCTTTTTCTTATCGTACAGGTCCCGCCGCGGGTTCGGGATCCTGGTGATATCCGGGAATCCGGACATGGAGTACGAGGGTTTCAGTGTTCCGTCCTTCAGATCGTTGATGACCTGATCCATAAGACCTTCGGCTTCCCCGATAACAATGCTGTCGGCATGGAGAACGGCCTCATCAGGCCGCAGCGCGACATGCAGACCGCCCAGGATGACGGGTTTTCCGCGTTTCCTGAATTCTGCGGCTATTTCGTATGCGCGCGGTGCCTGGCAGCTCAACATAATGGATATGCCGACGGCATCATAATCACCATGGAAATCTACGGGTTGTACATTCTCGTCGCAGACGCTTGTCTGGACGAAGTCCGGCAGGCTTGCTGCAACAGTTATGATACCAAGAGGGGGCAGGGTAAACGGTGTTTGTTCCGCAATCTTCGGCCACTTCGGAAAGATTAAATGAAATTTCATAGCGTGCTGCTCCTTGTTCTGATTTTTTATTTTGAATCAATACAAGATAGCGTAATCTGAAATATCTTGCAAGCCCTGCTCAATGAGGGTGCCTTTTTCATATATCTAACCATGGTTTCAACCGGTTTATACAGGGCCCGGCCGTCTTGACTTCTTCCTGTTCGCCCATATACTTCTATCCGGGACAGAACGTTAAAAAAGGAGGTAGGTACGATGATATTCTTTGCAGGTATATTGCTTCATGCACTGCTGGCAGCCACTCCGCAGAATGCTTCGGTTACGTTCAGGATTACCGATGCGTATGTGTCCTACGAGGCACATGAGACTCATCTCGGATCTTCACTGGAAACGATACGGGGCCGCAATAACGATCTCGTGCTTGACCTGGTGCCTTCCCGTGGAAATCTGCAGGCAAAGCTTCTTATCTCAGGCTCAGGGTTTAAAACCGACAGGCCGATGCGGGACTGGTCCGTCAGGACCCTGTATCTGAAATCTTCGCAGTATCCGGAAATAACCTTCGAATTGCTGAAGATCGATGGAGTACCGGTTGCAAGCGTGTTGCAGCCTCTGCAGCAAACCGAGCCGTTGAAGACAAGCCTTCAGAACGTGACGGTTTCCATGACCGTGCCGGACCGGGACAATGCTCCCATGGTTATTCAGGTGGGCCAGGATAAGTTCCTCGCGGACGGTCAACTCAGGAAAGACATTCTCAATGCCCTGCACAGCGATACCGGGGAAATTCACGTGACCGGGAGACTCACGGTCACAGCCGGGTCGAAAGATTTCGACACAGCCGTTTCTTTCGTGAGGACAGGCGCATCCACATTTTCCCTGTCAACGGTGATACCTGCTGCGTTTACAGACTTCGGCATGACTGCTCCCAGCCTTTCCTGGTTTATCGAGGTCCACAACGATTTGATATTGCGGGGACACGCTGTACTCGAGGTTCTCCAGCCATAGCGCTGATGCTTAGTTAACAACGATTACAAAGTCTTGACAGTTGCCCTTAGATATGTCATCCCTGAAAAAGGGACATCTAATTTTATGACTCTGAATAATACGGTTGTACAGCTTTCCGACAGATTGAACGCAACGAAAGAATGGCAATTTGCAGACCTTCTCGCGGATCCCCGAGTCAGGGAACGGTGGGAGAAGGTGAGGAAGTTCTTTTTTCTGCGGGAATCGACCTATGACATGGCAACACGGTGCAATATGCGCTGTGACGGCTGTTACTATTACAACGGCGAAAAACAATTCACCCGGGAAAACCTTGATCCTCAGGCCTGGCGCGAACTCTTCCGCCAGGAAAAAAAGCGGGGCATCACCTTCGTGGTACTTGCCGGAGCAGAGCCCTCGCTGGTACCCGATCTGCTGCAGGCATGCTATGATGAGATCCCGCTGGGATGTATCGCTACCAACGGGCTGAAGCGCATTCCCGGGTCCGTCGGTTACAAAATACATATTTCGGTCTGGGGCAACGATACGACGAGCTTCAGGGTGCGGAAAGCCAAAGGCCTTCTCCACAGACAGATAAAGAATTATGCGGGAGACCCCCGTGCTGTCTTTGTGTATACCTTCACGAAGGACAACATCGATGAAGTCCATGAGGTGGCCGGCATTCTTGCGGAGAACAACTGTAAGATGACGTTCAACATGTTTTCATCACCTGTGAATTATGACGGCGGCCTGTCCCATACCGAAGAAACCCTCGGCAAAACCCGCTCCGCCATTCTGGACGTCATGGACCGGTATCCGGCATCCGTATTGTTTTCGCAGTATAACGCGGTCGTGCATACCCATACCAAGAGTCTTTACCAGTTGTTTTCGTGTCCGTATCCCCGGATGAACCCGTCGGTTACCTTCGGTCTTGGAAGGTCGTTTCGCCAGTACAGGACAGACCTTACCTGGGACAGGGCTGCCGCGTGCTGTGTACCGGACACCGAGTGCGCTGACTGCAGGCATTATGCAGCGGGAAGCTCTGTTGTTACGTCAAAGCTCAACCGGCATACGTCCCATCCGGAGATTTTTAAATCGTGGCTTGATTATGTGGACACCTATCTCGCAGTCTGGGTGAAAGGATACGAAAAGGGCGAAAATCTTTGTTCCCATATTGAACAGCCTCCGCAACTATCATAGTATATCATTTTGCAAAACCGTGGAATATTTTTCCGTTAAAAAAACAACGAATCCATACGGAGGAGCTCATGCAGGGAAGTAATCGTATTTTTTATAGTGCCGGGAAAAGGGATCGCCGATGCATACGGTAAGCTCGTTGCTCAGCGGGGAGTGGAAACAGCGGTATAACGCTATCGCAAACCTCAACATTCGCAGTTCCATCTATGATATGACCAACAAGTGCAACCTCAGGTGCAAGGGTTGCTTCTTCTTTTCATCCGACGAGCACCTGGTTGAGGAGGATAAAGACCTTGCACACTGGGAGGAGTTTGTCGAGAAGGAGAAGGCACGGGGAGTGAACCTCGCTATCCTGATCGGCGGCGAACCGACCCTGTTCCTTGACCGGATCGAGGCATTCTACAAGCGCATTCCGACCTACTGCGCGACGAACGGCCTGATCAAGGTACCCCGTGACCGCTTCCCGGACATGATGGTCGGGATATCCCTGTGGGGAGATGAACACGAAGAGGAGACCCTGCGCGGAAGAAACACGTTCGGCATATCCCTGAAAAATTACAAAGGCGATCCCCACACCTATTACCTGTACACCATAACGCCCAGGCAGGTTGGGACCGGTACGATCGAGCGGATTATCAGGAAGATCCAGGACGCCGGTTTAAAGGTGCACCTCCAGCTGTTTTCGAACGATGAGGACGTCGAAGGGTTTGTGTGGACGCCGGAGCTGCTCGGCAGGGTACGCGATGAAATGGATGATATGCTGGAACGATATGGCTCCACGGTTATTTCCAGCAAGTATTACCATAAAGTAATAACGAGCGGAAAAATGCTGGACAGGGTATGGGGGTGGATGGAATGCCCCTCCGTTACCGAGCCCATGGATACCCGGGACCCCCAGCCCAAGCGCCTTATACGCTTCATACGCTGGGGCGCAGATCTCAGGACAATGCACCGGTGCTGTACCTCGGCAACCAGGGAGTGTGCGACGTGCAAGGACGGAGCAGCGCACATGAGCTGGGTCATGGTGAACAAGCGGGAGCACATGCGCAGCCCCGAGGACTTCCAGAACTGGGTTGA
The DNA here is from genome assembly GCA_021800575.1 of bacterium. Taxonomy (GTDB): domain Bacteria; phylum JAMCPX01; class JAMCPX01; order JAMCPX01; family JAMCPX01; genus JAJYLM01. The sequence goes on along the minus strand of JAJYYW010000094.1, from coordinate 1,943 downwards.
GGTGTACGAGATGTTTGCAAAGCTGTACCAGTTTATTCCATGGTAGATCTCCTGAACGATGGGGGCTGGTTATGAACACAGCCCGGCCCGTTGTCCTGGGGTACGACGCCGTGTCTCCCCTGGGTACCTCCTTTGAGGAGCAATGGAGCAATGCTGCAGCAGGCCGAAGCGGTGTCGGTCCGTTGACCCGGTTCCCGCTGAGACATCATTTTCCCGTACCGGTAGCCGGGCAGGTTCCCGATGCCGATATTACGCCCTACCCGTTCTTGCGTCCCCGGGAGATGGTGCACTGGAAATCGCCCATCTTCAAGTACGGCATGCTCGTCGTCCACCGGACCCTCCAGAAAATCGGTCTCATTATTTCCGACGAGTTGTCTCCGAGAGTGGCAACGACCTTCAGCACGGCCATCGGAGGGCTCGATGCGGTGCTGGATGCGGACAGGACACTGGTGCAGTCGGGGCAGCTGCCCAAGCCGTACGTGAACCCGAATTCGTGCATCAATATGGTGGGCGGCAAGGTGTCTATCCTGACCAACGCCACGGGACCAATCCTGACCACGGTCACTGCCTGCGCCACGGGGAGCACCTCCCTGATCATAGGCTCCCTGCTGCTGCAGAACAACATGGCTGATGTGGCGATCTGCGGCGCCGTAGATTTTCCCCTGGTGGAAAGTATCGTCGCTGGATTTGCAACGATGAACGGCGCCTATCAGGAAAGCGAGGACTATACCCCCGAACCCCCGGCACGTGCCAGCAGGCCGTTTTCCGCGGACCGGCGGGGTTTTATCATATCAGAGGGGGCGGGTTGTGTCGTGCTGTCGACGAGGGAATTTGCTCAGGCGCATGGATTTCCCTATGCACTCGAGCTTGCCGGGTGGTCACTGACCGCGGATGCCTACCACACGGTAGCCCCGCGCGAGGAGACCATCGTGCACTGCATCGACGGAGCTCTCAACCATGCCGGTATCAACCCCGGGGATATTGATGCTGTCAACGCACATGCGACATCGACCAGGGTAGGGGACGAGGTCGAGTACAGGGCACTGCGGAGGATCTTCAGGGACAGCATACCGCCGGTCAGTGCAAACAAATCCATGATCGGCCATGCCATGGGTGCCTCCAGTGCGCTGGAGGGGATATTCGCCATGGAGGGCATGCTGCGGGGCACGATTCTCCCGACCATCAACTACACGCCCGACCCGGCCATCGGTATTGACTGCGTTCCCGGCACCTCGCGATCACTGAACCAGGAGTATGTTTTGAAGAATGCATTCGGCTTTGGCGGTGCCAATGCCTGTATCATATTTCACCGGATAGGATGAGGAGCTTATGAAAACACCGAAAAACAGGCGCGTATTTGTAGTCGGGTACGCCATGGCGACACCCCTGGGCAAGACCCTCGACGAAACATGGAAACGGGCGGTACGCGGAGAAACGGGGTTTCACCGCGTGACGCGGTGCCAGGCGGACACGCCGGCAAATGTGGTCGGCGAGATCCCGGACTGGAACCTCGCACGTCTTGATTTTTCCAGCGAAAAAGAGGCGAAGGACTGGAATGCCATGTACGTGATTCTCACGATGGCAGTTTGCAAGGATGCACTCGCCCATGCGGGCCTTCAGATGGTCGATGGGGTCAGGGAGCGGACCGCGTGCATGATAGGGTCTGCGATTAACGGCCATGATGCCTACCGGAAGGCTGCATTCAACCTCCAGGAACGGGGGCCGAACAGCGTGAGCAACTACCTGCTCCCGAACCTGTGCGCGAACCTGCCCTCCGGCAAGGCAAGCATGCTGCTGGGTTTTACCGGGCCGATCTTTTCCCCGCAGGCGGCGTGCGCTTCCGGCAACTATGCCCTCGGTATCGGTGCACGGATGATCCGGGACGGGGACAGTGATTTTGTGCTTGCCGGCGGCGTAGACACACCGATCATGCCGGAGATTCT
>JAJYYW010000093.1 GCA_021800575.1 bacterium | reverse complement strand
CAAGCACCGGCTTGCCGGCAATGCAAAAACCATCGGTTCTGCTGCAATGAAAAAACTCCAGGCGCTGAAACAACAGTACCCGGACGCCATCAAGGACGTCCGCGGGCTTGGGCTGGCACTCGGTGTAGAGCTGTTTGACGCGGGTCTTGCCTCGAGGATTTTTGACGAGTGTCTGAAAGCCGGTCTGATTGTGAATATCACCAACGGTACAATCGTCCGGTTTTTACCGCCGCTCATCATCACCCGTCAGCAGATGGACCGGGGCATAGCCCTGTTCGAAACGGCCCTCCTGACCGCCCTGAAATAACGCCCCCGCCAGACGTTTTTTGCAGCATCCGGCCGCTGCACGATGATTTGATAAATCGTCCCGGCCATGGTATCATAGTAAAGATTACACAAAAACAAGAGGAAGAGATGCGAAAACGGGATTTGACCAGTATATTCGACGTAACAAAGACAGAAATCGGTGACCTGCTCCAGGAAGCGGTTCGCCTCAAACAGGAAAAGACCCCTTCATTCCCCCTGCGCGGCAAAACGCTCGCCATGATCTTCGAGAAGTCCTCGACACGGACCAGGGTGTCGTTTGAAGTAGGCATGTACCAGCTCGGCGGTATGGCGCTGTTTCTCAATTCTCGCGACATCCAGCTCTCCCGGGGCGAGACCATCCAGGATACCGCGCGCACGATATCCCGGTATGTGAACGGCATCATGCTGCGGACCTTCGCCCATCAGAATGTTGCCGAGCTTGCACAGGCGGCCACGGTCCCCGTTATCAACGGGCTGTCGGACCTTTCGCACCCGTGCCAGATCCTCAGCGACCTGCTCACGGTGTATGAAAAAAAGGGAGACTACCGCAACCTCACCTATGCGTACATCGGCGACGGCAACAATGTGCTCAATTCGTGGATCGAGGCCGCCGGTGTACTCGGCATCAGCCTCAACATCGCCACCCCTCCATCACACCGGCCCGCGCACTCCATCCTGAACAGGGCGCAGGAGATGAGTCCCCGCGCCATCCGGGTGTTCGATCGCCCCGAAGACGCGGTCCGGGACGCAGACATCGTGTACACGGATGTCTGGGTGAGCATGGGACAGGAGGACCTCCGTTCGCAAAAACTCCGGGACTTTACGGGTTTCCAGATCAACGAATCCTTGCTCGGGCATGCGCACCGTGACGCGATCGTGATGCACTGCCTGCCCGCACACCGGGGCGAAGAAATAACGTCCGGCGTGCTCGACGGCGGACAATCGGTCGTGTTCGATCAGGCAGAGAACAGGCTCCACATGCAAAAGGCTATCTTAACGTTTCTCATGAAATAACAAGGGGGATACGCATGGACACGAAACTGTATACCATCATCCTTGCAGCGGGCGAGGGCAAACGGATGAAATCGGATATCCCGAAGGTCTTCCATCCCATCGGGGGCCTGCCCATGATCGAGTACGTCCTCAGGAGGGCCATCGATCTGCCCTCGGACAAGGTCATCGTGGTCGTCGGCACGGGCAAGGAGATCATCATGGATTACGTTTCCAAGCGGTATGAGGATGCGCTGTTTGTCCACCAGGACAAGCAGCTCGGCACCGCGGACGCTGTCCGGTGTGCGGCGCAGGAACTGGCCGGGCTCGACGGGGACGTCCTGATCCTCAACGGCGACGTTCCGCTGATCAAGCACGTGCTGATCAAGGATTTCTACGATCACTACAAGGCGTCCAGGGCGTCCCTCGGGTTCATGAGCGCAACCTTGAACAATCCCGAGGGTTACGGCAGGGTTGTCAAAAAGGCGGGCAAGTATGCGATCGTCGAAGAGAATGACGCCGACGAGAAAACCAAAAAGGTGCGGGAGATCAATGCGGGCATCTACCTCGCGTCCTGCAAGCTCCTGTTCAAGGCCCTGGAACGCGTCAAGCCTTCCGAGGTCACCGGCGAGTATTACCTCACGGACATCATCCGCATCATGCAGTCCCTGAAAAAGAAGGTCACGAACTACCATACCGATGACGCGGATCAGGTGCTGGGCGTGAACACACGCAAGGCGCTCGCCCACTCCGAGAGTATCCTCAACCAGCGCAAGCTGAACCGGCTCATGGCAAGCGGCGTCACCATCTTCGACCCGGACAGCACCTACGTCGAGCAGGACGTCGTCATCGGCAAAGACAGCATCGTATATCCGAACTGCTTCATCATGAATGGTACCAAGATAGGGAAGCGGTGCATCGTCTGGAACGGCAGCATTATCAAGGATTCCAGGATTAACGACGGCGTGGAGATCAAGCCCTACTCGGTCATCGAGCAGAGCGTCGTGGGCAAGGACGCTGTGATCGGCCCCTTTGCGCGGCTGCGGCCTGAGACCGTTCTGGACGACAACGTGCACATCGGCAACTTCGTCGAGATCAAGAAATCGTCGATCGGGAAAGGATCCAAGGCAAACCACCTGTCATACCTCGGTGACGCCACCATCGGGAGCAGGGTGAATGTGGGGGCCGGCACCATCACCTGCAACTACGACGGGTTTAAGAAACACCCCACGATTATAGACGACGAAGCATTCATCGGCAGCGATGCCGCGCTCGTTGCGCCGATCCGCATCGGCAGGGGCGCCATTATCGGCGCAGCGTCGGCAATCACCAAGGATGTCCCGCCGGGTGCGCTCGGCATCGAGCGTGCCGATCAGAGGATTATCGAAGGCTACGCCATGAAACGGAAGAGCAAGCTCGGAGGCAGGTGATGTGCGGTATCGTCGGATACATCGGCAGGCGCCACGCACTCCCCATCATCCTTGACGGCCTGAAGCGGCTCGAGTACCGGGGTTACGATTCTTCGGGCGTCGCCATCATCACGGACAAGGGGCTCAGCATCAAACGAAAGAAAGGCAAGATAAACGATCTCATCCATCATATCGAGCATGAGTCCATCAACGGGACCACGGGGCTCGGCCATACGCGCTGGGCCACGCACGGCAAGCCCTCGGACGAGAACGCGCACCCGCACCGGGCAGGCGACGTTGTTGTGGTCCACAACGGCATCATTGAAAACTACACCGAGCTGCGGGCGCTGCTCCAGGAGAAAGGACATCATTTTAAATCCGAAACCGACACCGAGATCATTGCGCACCTCGTCGAGGACCACCTCAAGTCGGGTGCATCGTTTGAGGACGCCGTGCTCGCCTCGGTCCGGCAGCTGCGAGGCTCGTTTGCGCTCGGCGTGCTCTCTGTCAGGAACCCGGACCGGCTCATTGCCGTCCGTGAGGCAAGCCCCCTGGTCATCGGGTTCGGCAACAACGAAACTATCTTCGCATCGGACATGCCGGCGATCCTGCCCTACACGAACAGGATGCTGTTCATGCTCGACGGGACGATCGCGGTCATCACTGCGGACGAGGTCAGGCTCATGGACTTCAACGGCGCCGCCCTGCCCGTGCACCCGAAACAGTTCGACATAAGCCCTGCGATGGCGGAAAAAGGCGGCTACAAGCACTTCATGCAGAAGGAGATCTTCGAACAACCGCAGGCGATCACGGACACCCTGCGGGACCGGCTCCTGTTCGACACCAGGGACATCGATCTCAAGGATGCCGGCATCGACCACAAGCTGGTCCACGCGCTCAAGCGCATCAATTTCGTGGCGTGCGGCACGTCGTACCACGCGGGACTGACCGGCAAGTATATCATCGAAGAGATGACCGGCATACCGGTCGACGTGGAGGTGGCGTCCGAGTTCAGGTACCGGACACCGCTCGTGAGCACCGACACCCTGACGGTCGCCATATCCCAGTCCGGTGAAACGGCGGACACGCTTGCGGCGATACGGCTCGCGAAGAAAAACGGCAGCCGCGTCCTGAGCATCTGCAACGTCATCGACAGTACCCTCGCCCGGGAATCGGACCACGTCCTGTACACGCACGCGGGTCCTGAGATCAGCGTTGCCTCAACCAAGGCCTTCACCTCCCAGCTGGTCTCCATCTACCTGCTGGCGATCCATATCGGCAGGAGCCTCGGGCGGCTGTCCAAACAGCAGGCCGCTTCCTTCTTCGATACGCTCGTTGCGATCCCCGCACTGCTCGATACGCTGCTCAAACAGGAAGACCGGATCATTGCCATCGCCAAGCAGTACGCGAAGCACCGGGACTTTTTGTACCTGGGCAGGGGGATCAGCTACCCGGTCGCTCTGGAGGGCGCGCTCAAACTGAAGGAGATATCCTACATCCACGCCGAGGGATACCCCGCAGGCGAGATCAAGCACGGTCCCATCGCCCTCGTCAACGAGGACATGCCCGTGGTTTTCGTCGCTGTCCAGGGCAGGGTCTACGAGAAGATCAAGAACAATATGGAAGAGGTCAAGGCGCGGGACGGCAGGATCATCAGCTTCACCAACGCGGACAACGCCGGCATCCGGGATCTGTCGGACGAACTGTTTGTGCTCCCGGCGATCGACGAACTGTTTACACCCATACTTTCCATTGTTCCCCTCCAGCTGCTCGCCTATCATATCGCCGTCATGAACGGGACCGATGTAGACCAGCCCAAAAACCTTGCCAAAAGCGTTACCGTGGAATAATGGAACACGCGGGCATCCTCCTTTCCCTGTTCATCATCTTCATCAGCGCTAAGCTGTTCAATTACCTCTTTCAAAAACTGCACCTGCCGCCTATGATCGGCGAGATCGCCGCTGGTCTTCTCATCGGTGCCGGCGGTCTGCACCTGGTCCGTGAAACGCCGGTCCTCGACGCATTCTCGGAGCTCGGGGCCATGATGCTCCTGTTCGTCGTGGGCCTCCATACCCGTCTCAAAGACATGCTCAGGATCGGCCTTCCTGCGACGATCGTCGCGACGCTGGGGGTTGCGGTGCCCATGGTGCTCGGCTACTTCTTTATCCTCGCGACACAGCACCGGGGCATCGAGGCCTTGTTCCTCGCGACGGCCCTGGTGGCGACGTCCGTCGGCATTACCGCGCGGGTCCTGAAGGACCTGCAGATCGGGCATACCGTTTCTGCAAAACTGATCCTCGGGGCGGCTGTCGCGGACGACATCCTCGGGCTGCTCGTGCTTGCGGCAGTGACCGGCGAGACCAACGGGCATGTCGATGTGTACAAGATCCTGTCCCTGCTCGTCATCGTTGTCCTGTTCCTTGCCGGGGTGTTTCTCCTCGGCGGCAGGTCCGTGAAACTGCTCAAGGGACGGCTCGAGCGGATGAAACTGGAAAAGAACGAATTCATCCTCAGCATGTCCCTGCTGCTCGGGCTGTCCTTCCTGACGTCCTTTATCGGTATGGCGAGCATCGTCGGTGCTTTTTTCGCGGGCCTGCTGATGGCAGAACTGGAGGACCAGCACCTCGGCGATATGTTTGATTCGATCTACGAATTCCTCGTCCCCTTTTTCTTCGTGATGATCGGCATGAAGATCCAGCCGGGCCTGCTGCTCAACCGGGGCATCCTCCTGATCGCCGCGGTCTATACCCTCATCGCCATTGCCGGCAAGTACCTCGGCTGCGGACTCGGCGCCCTGCGGTACGGGCCCCGGGTCATGAACTTCGTGGGGCTCGGCATGATCCCGCGGGGCGAGGTCGGCATGATCGTCGCCCTGATCGGATTGAACATGGGGGTCATCAGCAGCAGCGCGTACGCGATCATCATCTTCATGGTCGTTATCACGACCCTGCTCACGCCGTTCGCCCTCTCATTCTTCGCGCGGCACGGAGGGGTGCAGTAGGGCGTGCGATTTTTTCTGCAGGGACCCGACATAGGCATCCAGGAGCTGCTGTCCGCCCTGCTCGAACTCCGTGAACTGAACGCCCATGCCGGCCGCCCTGTCGAACCCCGCCCTGCCGGCCTGCTCCCCGTTGACGACGTGCACTATCTCGCCGCTGACTTTGACTTCGCGCACGGACCCCGGAAGGGACAGAACGAGTTCCACCCGTGAACCGACCGGCAGGGGCTTGTCCGTCGCGATAAAAATGCCCCCCTTGGAAATATCCTTGGTGTACTCCTGGATGAAATGTTCCGGTGACCGGAAACCGACCTTGAGGGTCGCACGGTACCGCTGGTCCTTCCGCCCCCTAGTGGCGCTGGTCCTCCTCAGGATGCTCGCCAGGGCAAATGACACTTCAAAATCGCCGATGAACTTCAGGTCCGACGTCAGGATGAACTTGTTCTTGAACTCCTTGCGCTCATGCTCCCCGAACGCC
>JAJYYW010000092.1 GCA_021800575.1 bacterium | reverse complement strand
GGAGCGGGTAGGAGGCGAGGTCATGAAGAAAGGCAAGGGAGGGCGGGGGCCGGACAGGGGTGGAGTGCGCAGTGCAGCTATCCAGGCATACGCCGACCATTTAATCGGCTCTGATGCAAATGACGTATTCCATGCGATAGAGGAGGAAGAACAGCGGCATGAGATCGAATACCGGGTCAAAGAGAAAGATGTTTTCAGACTTTTTACCAAAAAGTCTGACACGGGTTATGCGTTTAAGAAAATCAACGACCGCCAAATAAATAAAATAAAGGATGTCATTGCAACGAGGTACAGAGACACCCCCCGCGTAGCCCCGGTCGTGCAACCCACCTATGAAAAGGGCCTGTTCTATCAAGATGAAGATTCTGTTCTGATTGAGAAGGATCACGACGGCACCGCATCACCTTTTCCCCTGCACTTGAGCAACGAACAGCTTATCCAGCGCATCGAGGTTTTGGACCGCGTCATCAATGCGTATGATGTTTTCATCAAAGGCAACAGGGAAGAAAAGCTCGAAAACAAGCAAAAGGTTTTTGAGATTATCCTCTACGCCTTCATGTCTCCCTTTATATGGAAACTCAGAGATAATTATCTTGAGATCAAAAAGCCAATCGTGGATATTCCCTTATTTTTGATCATATCAGGCGCATCGAGAACGGGAAAAACGTCGCTTGTAACGATGATCAATATACTGCTCGGCAAGTTTAAAGACATCACCGATTATTCGAAGAACAACGGTATCATCAAGGACCGGCTCAACTTCGAAGATCTCTACCCCGTCCTGGTTGATGAAGTTGCACGGGATTTTTTCAGTCAGCGAGGTACGGTCAATACGGGGAGGGGCGAGGAATTCATCGTTCAAATGTGTAATTCGCTGGGCAATACCGAGAAGCGCAAATATCCCGCGGTCATTGTGACCACCAACATCGATAATGTCGAGGAACGCTTATTGCGCCGCGTGTATGATATCAAATTGAGCGGTCAATTCGATACCGATACCGGGAAACGGGCTGAAGCCGAACACTATAAAAACACACTCAGGACTGAATTGAACGGCGACCTGTTCAGGGATTTTTCACACCGGCTCATCCAGAATATCAAGAGTGGTTTTAGCAGTTCGGATTTCGAGAATGACGATTTTTTACTGCCAGGTCGCAGGATATTTAAAAAGTGGTTTGATGAAATCGGACAGGAACCGTACGACTGGTATAACGAAAAACGGGAGGTCGATTATTACAAGCGGGGAAGCAAACGATGGAAGGATTTGTATGATTACCATTACAAATATTTTCAGAAGCAAAAGGACAGGCTGTTGTTGTCCAATTCGGTCTTCAAGAGCAAGAAAGAAATCGACCAGTATATAAACTACCTTCCCTCCGGCATACTCAAGGATAGCAGCGGGGTAATAACCAGCCTTGATAAAAAGGAATTCTTTAACTTTATCGGCGAAAAAGAGGGATTCCTGCGTTTTATTCATAAAGGATAAGCCGGGCATAGCAGGTGCACGTTAACAGCCCCGTCTCCGATCCTCTTTCTACCCTCGCTCTCATCCCGCCATCGGGCACAGATAACAACGGAATCCAGAAGATTGCTTCGTCGTTTCACTCCTTGCAATGACTCTGTGGCACAGTCTCCCAAAGAGGGGGATGAGAAGCTGGATTTCCGCTTCTGTGGGAATGACGCCGATGGAGCCACTCCTTTTACAACCCTTACTGCCGCCCCTCCCGTCAAGAGCGGAACATACTTAAGATACCAGTGGTAAAATCATTCCCTGCCTCCCTTTTGCTCAGGAAGGTCAACGAAAGAACAAGACCTCTCCCGCTTTCGTGGATCACAAAGCATCTTCTTTTTCTGCGCAAAAAAAAAGCACCCCGGTTTCCCGGGGTGCTTTCGATACATCGAGTGAATAGTATGCGCGCTTAAAACGCGTATTCAAACTTGACTGCGGTTACATCAAAGTCACTGGGAGAAAGGCTGTTGTTCCCGTACTGTATTGCCCCTGCGTTGTACTTGCTGAACATGGTCTCCTCAAGCCGAAGGTTCGCGTTCTCGAAGGCGTACCATGACAGTCCAAACGATACACCGGACATATTGACATCCTGCACCTTGGCAGAATCCCGGTAGAAGTACTTCACGTATGCGCCGTAGGTTCTCCTGAAGTAATAGTCCGCTATGATGCCAAGTCCTGTTCTGGACACGCTGGTGCCGTTGGTCGCATACGACGTTCCGCTGTAGGCATCCGTGCCATAGAACTTGCTGTCGTTCTCGTTTTCATACACGGCGAACAGCTCGGCAAGATTATTGTCCGTGATCCACTGCGCCTGCACATCGACGCCGTAGCTCAGGAAATTATCCTTATAGATACCGACTGTCGAAGCTGTTGGCGCGAGCATAGACTCGGGACCGAAATAGGTGTATGCGCCGACTTCTGTGTGAACATTGCTGAAGCTGGGTATATAATAGGCAAGCCGTACTGCGCCGTTTTCACCCGTCGAACCCTCGAACGATCCGTTCGTGGCTATGTTCCCCTGCACAAAACCGTTCCCTGTCTGATTCTGGGACGGATTGTAGACACCGAGACTCCCGTACAGTCCTCCGGTTTCGAAGTCTCCCCACATACCGTAGAGTTCTCCGCCTTCCACCACTGCCTGGTTCGGGTCGAACAGCGTGTTGTGCGTGCTCATCGCCATAAGGGTGGACGTGATACCCCACATACCGAAGGTGTTCGAAGGGTCGCCCATATCCGCCGCGTCGACTGCCCGTACACCATAGACCAGGCGCTTGCTGCCGAGAGTCGTGTCGTTGCCGACCAGTGCGAGATCGAAGATACCCAGTCCGAGGGTGCCGCCCTCATCATCGATGCCCGTCAACTCGAGGAAGGTGCCCAGATGCGGGGCTATCTTTCCTGCTATGTAGATGCTCGAATCACCGACCAGGTTCAAAACATCCGCGTTGCCGTACCCGCCCGGATGGGACATGAACCCCTGCCCTGCTGTTACAGCGCCGCCGGGTACTTGCTGTTGTCCGCCCGCCTGGTTGTTCCAGCGGGACACTATCCGCACGGACAGCATAGGGATCTTGTTGATCGAGAGTCCCGGCATGGTCTTGTCTGAATCATCCGCGTGAACGGTCTTCGACGTGTCCATGGTGTATCCGTGGAGCTTGAAATCCTTACCAAACGGGGTAAGGTGCGGAAACACCGTGTGACAGACATCGCAGGAAAAACCTGTCTGCCGGGCAAAACTCGGGATAGCGTGTGCCTTTGTCACCCCAAGCATGCTGAGCGCAACACCCAGACCTATCGTTACAACGAGATTACCTGCCTTTCGAAATACGTTTGTCATGCATGGCCTCCTCTAATTTTTTGTTATAATTTATGTGTCGTTTAGTGTTTTGTTTTCGTTACAGCACACACATCGCTGCCATTGAGCATGAGGTATACGGCAATGGAAAAGAACGCGATGTGCTCAAGGATGCCCCCGTAATGATGGATGCCGAGTGTATTCATCACACCGATCAGCCAGAGTCCTGCGTAGATGGCCACAACCTCGGTATAAACCCCCAGGATCAACAGCAGGAACACCATGCCGTCGCTGAAGGCGATGTAGTGAACAAAGGTCAACGCGCTCACCGGCAGGAAATGAATCACGAACGAGTGGTTCAGCAGGTTAACAAAGCTGTTCGGTTCGAGAAACGCCTGCAGGGAGTTCGATAAGAACGCGCAGGCCAGTCCTATCCTGAGAAACAGGGAAGAATACGATCTTAGTGCTTGCTTCATAGTACCTCCTTTTCGATCGTTTATTGGTGGCTACTGTCCCGTCGATGCGAAGTAATCGATCAGCGACTGGATCTGCGGACCGGTCAGGCTCTGCTGGGGCATGGGAACCACATATTGCTTGAGCAATTTTTTCGCGATCGGATCCGACGCCTGCATCTGCTGTGTGTGACTGAGCCACGCGGTGAGCCACTTCCGGGTCCGGATCGTTGTGACGCCCTTTAGATCAGGACCGACGAGCTTGCCGTGACCGATGGTGTGGCACGCTGTACAGCCCTTGGTCTGGAACAGCTCTTTGCCCTCTTCTGCGTTCCCCGCAGGGGCCTGGGCACCCGGGGCGTGCTTCACGGCAGCAACCTTGTGCCCGGCCGCGCCAGCCTTGACAGTCTTCTCTTGTTCAGGACCCGCCGGCTCGGCAGTCTGTGTTTCTGTGCCTGCACCTGTTTTTGGTATATACGCGTACGGCAGGCTCACGTGCTTCCAGCTCATGACGAGCAGGGTCAGTGCGCGCGCCTGTTCATTGGTAAACCCGAAGTCCGGCATCACGCTGCCCTTGGTTACACCCGCTGGATCCTTGAAGTGCTGGTACAGCCAGTTGAACGATGTCTCCGGCCCATTCTTGATATTGGCAAAGACATACAACTCGGGATTTTTGTCTCCTTCATAGGTCAGATCCGGCCCTATCCTGCCGCCCTTGCCGTTGATGATATGGCAGGTCCGGCAGCTCTTGTCATGAACAAGGTCCTCGGCCTGGTTGATATACGTCAGCCACTCCATGTTGTGGTTTTCCCGGTGACAGACGTTGCAGTTGATCTCCATGATATGCCCCGGGTGCCTGAGCCCGTACTTTTCTCCGAGCGTGCGGTCGAGAAGCGGCTCATTCCAGTGTACCACGTCCCCGTGCGCCGCCTTGAGTGTCGTCGCATACCCCTGCCCGCCGTGGCAGATGGTGCATCCGAATTTCGAGAATTTATGATACTTCATGAACGGCAGATCCGGGTGCGTGGTGAACGGTTCCGGTGCCTTCTCCATGCCCGGTATATCGTACCCCATGTGACATGTGGTACACCGGTCGACCCTATGCAGGGCGGGGATCCAGATCTGGCGTATCCCCGTATCGATGGTCTTTGTCCTCTCGGGGCCGATGGTCTGGCTCGCCAGTTTCAAAAACTCCTGCTGGTAGGTCTTCCATGCCGGATGTGTCTGTTTATAGATCAGCACACCCGTGAGCGTGAACAGCAGCACCCCTCCGATAAACAACAATAACGGATCCTTCTTAAACATTATAATTCCTCCCCAATCCTGATCGTTTTAAAACCGTGTCGGCATCTTTATCCATGCCTGCCACGGCATGTACAGATGCCAGTAAGGCCCCCGCATCACACCGCCAACGTAAATGAGTATGATGATGACGGCGACGATGCCCAAAAACACGACATTCTGACGCCTCCTGCTTTTGTGAAACCATACGCCGATGGCTTGTTCGGGACTTTTGTCCAGCAGTGGCCATGCTACTGCCAGCACCAGCAGGACCGTGGGAATCATGATGCCACCGACAAATCCGCCGCTCAGGGTAAACCCTTTAAACCGGATCGTGGTGTCGGCGACGAGCTCCTGGAGCCACAGGAAATACCACGGTGCCTTCGCTGGGTTCGGTGTCCACATCGGGTTCGCCGGCTGTTCGAGCGGCGCCTTGATGAAGAACGCAAGGGCCATGGAGATCACCGTGACGTAGACGAAGATCATCAGGATGCGCCGCGTCACGTAGGGCGAAGCGTTGACTGACTCGCCGCGCACCCGGTACTGGGTTATGGTCGGTGTAATACCCTGCACGATGCCCATCAGGCTGTAGGTCTTGCTCTTGTCAACGACCTTGTCCTGCTGGATCCTCTCTGCCCCGAGCGCCTCGACCGCAGCCAGCCCGCCGTCTTTCCGTATCCGCCACATGTGCCAGAGTATCAGCATGAAGATGATGACCGGGAGGAAGAAGACGTGTGCGACGTACCACCGGATCAGCGTGTTCTGATCAATCAGGGTACCGCCAATCAGCAGTTTCCGGACCGTGTGACCGACCACGGGAGCCGACAGTGCGATATGTTCACCGATAGTGATTGCCCAGAACGCAAGCTGATCCCACGGAAGCAGATAGCCTGTGTACGACAGTATCATCGTCACCAGCAGCAGCGCAAGCCCTATCCACCAGTTCAGGGGCCGGTAGCTGCCCGTCACGGTGTTGCTCTGTTTGTAAGCCCCTGTCAGGAAGACCCGCATGAGGTGAATAAAGACGGTTGCCACCATTAATTGGGCGGCGATCCTGTGGAGGTCCCGTATAAACCACCCGTACGGAATAATGAATTGAATGTCTTTGATACTCCAGTACGCCCGTTCGACCGAGGGTACGTACAGAAACATGAGAATAAGGCCTG
>JAJYYW010000091.1 GCA_021800575.1 bacterium | reverse complement strand
CAAGAAAAAACACTTTGATGCCTCCGTGGTCTATTACGGCGCAAACCCCAGGCCCCTGGAAGGTGTGGCGAACATCACGGGCGCCGTGCTCGGCATATACGCCGGTGAAGACGGACCGATCAATCAGGGACTGCCGGACCTGATGAAGGCCATCATCGAATACCGGACGAACTTCGAGATGAAGCTTTACCCAGGCACGAACCATGCTTTCTTCAACCACACAGGACCTGCGTACAACGAGGCCGCCTCGAAGGATGCGTTGGAAAGGACCCTGAGATTTTTCAAACGCTATCTTGGTGACTGATGAAAAATGCGCAGGAAAACGGCATCATAGACGAGTGTTTCCTGATCTGGGTGAAGATCATGGAACAGGCGGGCAAGGACAGGCAGACGGATCCTCCGGCGGATGCACATGCACCGGGTGGCCGCGGGGTTTTGCACAAAGAAAAGCAAACAGTCCCCGGACGGTCCCTGAGCAAATAATTGACTTAACCCGGGGCGTGCAATTAAAATGAGCGTGCTATGCAGCACTTTCAAGGAACAGATTTTTATCTGCTCGACGAGCTACTGACAGCGGAAGAACGCCTCACGCGGCACAGTGTACGCGACTTCGTCGACCGTGAATTCATGCCCGAGATCCGGCAATCGTTCAGGGACGGGAGGTTTCCCATGAAGGTGGTTTTGTCCCTGGGCAGACTCGGCGTGTTCGGTGCACAGATCGAGGGGTACGGCTGCAGCAGGGTCAGCAGTGTTGCGTACGGGCTCATGATGCAGGAGCTCGAACGGGGTGACTCTGGCCTGCGCAGTTTCGCCTCGGTACAGAGCTCGCTCGCCATGACCGCGATCCACGAGTTCGGAAGCGAGGAACAGAAAAACCGCTGGCTTCCGCACCTTGCGAGCGGGGCGAAGATAGGGTGCTTCGGACTCACGGAGCCTGACTTCGGCTCGAACCCTGCGGGCATGCGTACCACCGCGGTGAACGGCGGCACCGGCTACGTGCTCAATGGATCGAAGATGTGGATAACGAACGGGTCTGTCGCGGACGTCGCGGTCGTGTGGGCAAAAACACGGAAAGACGACCCGAAGAGCATCCGGGGCTTCCTGGTCGAAAAGGGCACCCCGGGATTCGCAGCGAAGGACGTGCACGGAAAACTGTCCATGCGTGCATCGGTTACCTCGGAGCTGAGCTTCGATGACTGCGCCATCCCTGCAGAAAATGTCCTGCCGGGCTCGGGCGGGCTGAAGTCACCGCTCACCTGCCTCATGCATGCCCGCTACAGCATCGCATGGGGGGCGATCGGTGCGGCCATGGCCTGTTACGAAGAGGCCCTGGAGTATGCGAAGGAGCGGGTACAGTTCTCACGGCCTATCGCCGGCTACCAGATAGTCCAGGAGAGGCTCGCGTGGATGCTCGCGGAGATCACCAAGGCACAGCTCCTCGCGTGGCGCCTGGGCAGGATGCAGGACGGCGGCACCATGAAGCACTACCATGTCTCGCTCGCCAAGATGAACAACGTGAGGATCGCACTGCAGATCGCCCGTGCATGCAGGGACATCCTCGGTGCAAACGGCATCACCGACGAGTACCAGTGCATGCGGCATATGAATAACCTCGAGAGCGTTTCCACGTACGAGGGCACGCACACCATCCACACCCTCGTACTCGGCGAACATATAACGGGTATCAAGGCATTCGAGTAGTCCCGGCGAACGGAGACGATATGTACAACCTCCTTGCCTCATTCAATATGCCGGACCAGGAAAAACAGGTGATACAGGACACGCTGGGCGGTCACTGTACATGCCGCTTCCTCCTTGATGTACCGCCGGCAGAGCGTGCCCGGGTCATCTCACACACCGATATCCTGATCTCATGGAACCCGGCACGAGAGTTTGAAGCGGACGAGTTTGCCTCCATGGACAATGTCAAACTTCTCCAGCTCGTTTCTGCAGGGGCAGACCATCTTCCCTTCGACCGGCTGCGGCACGACATGGTTGTCGCCGGCAACGTCGGGGCGTACGCGCTGCCTATGGCAGAGCATGTCATGGCAATGACGCTTGCGATTTTGAAAAAGCTTATGCCCGGACACCAGCGGCTGTCAGCGGGCGTATTCGAGCACATCGACACCAGGATGCTGGATGGCCTTACGTGCGGGATTCTTGGTTACGGCGGTATCGGCACGGCAGTTGCACGGTTCATGCGCGCATTTAACGTACAGATCATGGCGGTGAACACCTCGGGCAAAACGGATGACACCGTAGCGTTTGCCGGCACACTCAAAGACCTCAACCAGGTGCTCGCGCAATCGGATATCGTGGTCATAGCGCTCCCTCTGAATAAGCACACCAGAGGGATCATCGGTGCATCCCAGCTGGACGCCATGAAAAAGGACGCCGTGTTGATCAACGTCGCGCGGGGGGAGATCGTCGACGAGGGTGCCCTGTACAACCATTTGAAGAAAAACCCGTATGTTACGGCCGGCATCGATGCATGGTGGGTGGAGCCGTTCAGGCACGGTCAGTTCCGCATCGACTACCCGTTCTTCGAACTGCCGAACGTGCTCGGTTCTCCGCACAATTCGGCGATCGTCCCGCAGGTCCTCGAGATGGGCGTCCATGCAGCGCTTCAGAATATCCTGCGTTTCGTGAAACAGGAAAAGCTCAGCGGGATCGTGGATTTTAGAGATTACGTGTAGATGAACCGAATAAGATAGCGTAAGCAAAATTGATCTGATACCTGGACCGATCTGAGGACCGAGGGTCAGAGATAAAAAAGGGTACCGGCATACTGAAGTTTGTTTCTCTCTTCCTGCACTCCGTCTGACCGTGCAGATTTATGGAAGCGCCCGTACGCCGGCTACCCTTATTCTGGTGTGTTCACTGCGGGTTGCTCTTTTTTTCTCGATTACCTGAATTATCAGGTCTATTAGAACAAACCCAAGGATCGTTAATGCTGTCATGATCGCTACCATGTTCGTGTCCTCCTTTCTTTAAGATGCCTATCTTTTTATAGTGCACGCTTTGTGCCAAAGCGGACCGAAACGACACAGAGGGATATCATATTGAATTATAGGGCTCATAATCGATAACAGGATTTCATGTTAAAACAGTTTTGTAGAGAATGAGGACAGCATGTTGCATTTTCCTGCAACAATGTCTGATGAACAGCAGATACGGTCATGCCGGGAATAAAAAAAGGGAAGGTCTTTCACCGGTTCAAACCTCCCCTCTGGATACAAATGCTTACAGCATGACCATGGCAAAAATCTGGTGATTTTACCTGATGGTATTATCGTCCCCGGGAATTTTCATCGCGTTGATCCTGGTTCTGCTGCTTTTTTTGCTGTCCCCGATTCTCCTGTTGCCGCTGTTGTCCGCGCATCTGTTGCTGGGTTTGCTGCTGCCTTTGCTGCCATTGGCCCTGATTACCACGGCCCTGCTGCTGCCCGCGCAGCTGTTGCGAGGGGGGTTGCACCTGCTGTTGTTTTTGCTGGCCCGGGGGTTGTGGCTGCCGGACCTGCTGTCCGCGCTGCCAGGGGTTTTGTTCCTGAGGTCCGCGTCCCGGCTGCGGCCTCTGCTGACCCGGGGGTTGTGGCTGCCGGACCTGCTGTCCGCGCTGCCAGGGGTTTTGTTCCTGGGGTCCGCGTCCCGGCTGCGGCCTCTGCCGGCCGTGCGTCTCCCGCCAGTGCTGTTGTTCTGCCTGCTGCTGTTGGCGGTACTCCTGTTCTCGTTGACGTCGTTGTTGCTGGACCTGCTGCTGCGGGCGGGGCTGATACCCCCTGACGTTCCAGGTCCTCTGCCGTTGCCAATACTGATCATTGTTCCAGGTCCTCCAGTTCTGCTGGAGCTGCCTGTTGGGAATACCCTGATAGTACCACGGGTGCCCCTGCCAGGCGCGATCCCTGTAATAGGTTCTCCAGTGCGGATCCACACTGGAATAGAACGAAGGCACCTGGTTATAATAGGACCATCCGCTGTTATAGGACGACGAACGGTACCAGAAACCGTTCCACGAGCGCCACCACCAGCCGTCCCAGAAATAAATGTCTGCCGAAACGTTTGGTACAACGTACACATTGTTGCTCTCCGGCAGCACGACCACATTCGGCGGCTCTGAGAACATGACGGCCGGGGGTACCGGTGCCTCTTCAGTTTGGTATTCAGGGGCAGGGGCTTCCTGATATGCCGGCTGCTCTTGCGCAGGCTGGGCGGGTGCGGGCTGTTCGTACACGGGCTGGGGCTGAAGTTCGGCAAAGGGTTGTCCGTTCAGCGGAGGTACGACGACACAACCGCTCAGTGCAGCTGCTATGACAGCAGCACCCGTGAGTGCGACAATTCCTGACAGTGTTTCTTTTTTCATGGTCATCTCGCTTTCGGGCATATTATTGTACGGATCACGGTGGGCGGCGATCGTACAACACCATGACTTTAAAAATATGCGCTGGATTTGTCAAGGGATAAATCCCGGATATTGACATCATTTTTTGTAATGGTATAAAAAAGCAACGCGCGATTATCACCGTGCGGACATGCCCGGGGAGGGAGAATCGCGGATACGCTGTTGTTCCGGACGCACGAATACAGAGAAGAAACGGGGCTGACGCCGTGAAAAAGACCAGCAGGAAAAAACAAAGGAAACATGCAACCGGTACATCCCGTCCTTCGTTCCCTGAACCGCATACCCGCGGTCATGGGAATACAGAGGATGCCCTGTATGAAAGCGAGCGGAAGTACCGTTCGATCTTTGAGCACGCCCCTCTCGGTATTCTGCACTTCGATCGAAACGGCACCATCACGGCGTGTAACGATAACTTCGTGAAGATCATCGGTTCGTCAAAAAAAGACGTCGTCGGCCTGCACATGCCCGGATTACCGGACAACCGTGTTGTTGATGCTGTTGCGAGGACGCTGCACGGTGCTGTAGCATCGTTCGAGGCCGACTACCATTCCACAACGGCACACAAGGTAACACCGGTGAACGTCGTCTTTAGTCCTGTGTTTTCGAAAACCGGTGCAGTGGAAGGCGGCATCGGGATTGTCCAGGATGTCACGGAGCGCAGACTCTATGAGGAGACGGTCGCGCTGAACGAAGAGCGCTTCCGCACCCTCACGGAGACAACCGCAACCGCCATCTTCGTTTATTCGAACGACCGGTTTGTGTATGTTAACAAGGCCAGCCAGGATTTGACCGGCTATTCGGCGGATGAACTCCTCTCCATGCGGTTCTGGGACGTCGTCCACCCGCAGTATAAGGCGCTGATCCGCGAACGGGGCATGGCACGCCAGCGCGGGGAAGACGTACCGGTCCGGTACGAGTTTAAGATTGTTCGCAAGGACGGAAGCGAGCGCTGGATAGATTTTACCTCCGGGAAGATCCCCTGGCAGGGTACAACAGCGGCTATCGCCTCTGCGTTCGACATCACCGAACGCAAGGAGGCTGAGGAGGCAAAACGCAGACTCGAGGAGCGGCTCCTCCATGCTCAGAAGATGGAGGCAATCGGCAGGCTTGCCGGCGGTGTTGCACACGATTTCAACAACATGCTCAACGTTATCATAGGGTACGCAGAACTCGTCCTTGGCAGGCTCGATCAGGAAAGCCGTGCAAGAAAGGATATTGAAGAGATTATCAAGGCCGCCACGCGGTCTGCATCCCTGACGCAGAAGCTGCTCGCCTTCAGCAGGAAACAGATCATCAAGCCCGAGGTGGTCAGCGTCAACGACCTGGTGAAAAATCTTGAAACGATGCTCCGCAGGCTCGTCACCGAGAACATCGACATGGTCTTCACCCTCGCCCGCGATAGTGGTTGCATACGGGTTGACCCCGCTCAGCTTGAGCAGGTGATCATAAACCTGGTGATCAATGCACGTGATGCAATGCCCGGCGGCGGCAAGCTTATCATCGAAACCTCGGCCGTAGAACTGACCGATCCCCCTGCAGCCGAGCATGCTGAAGTTCTCCCCGGCACCTACAGTATGATTGCGGTGACCGACACGGGCCACGGCATGGACCATGAGACCAGGGCAAAGATATTTGAGCCGTTTTTTACGACGAAGGACAAGGGAAAAGGCACGGGTCTTGGTCTTGCAATGGTATATGGTATCATAAAACAATCCGGTGGACATATCTTTGTCTATTCGGAACCAGGACACGGTACAACCTTCAAGGTATACCTTCCCTGTACCGATGCTGCCCCGGACTTAACTGCGGATGTTCAGAGAGTCAAAGAACA
>JAJYYW010000090.1:3146-6253 GCA_021800575.1 bacterium | reverse complement strand
CGCGGATAGACCTGTTTCAGGAGTATATTCCGCTGGTGATTTCTCTGCTGAAGATAAAGGAAACATATTTCAGACCGGGTGTGCTATGGGCGATGGGCAGGATTGCCGCGCGGGAGCCTTCCCCCATAAAACCGTACGCTCCGTACATCACTATGTACCTCGCGGACCCGGTACCCGAAACACGGGCGTATGCTCTGTGGTGCCTGGGACAAATTCAAGCGCCGGTGCCCGAAGAGTATCTCGGCCGCCTCCTGCACGATACCGCGGACATTGTTCTGCTGGACGGTGCCGGGCGCATTGCACGAACAACCATTGCCGCGATTGCACGAGAAGCCGCAGGCCGCAGCCGTCCATAACCGCAGCGTCCGTTGACCGGACCCATTCCCCCGGACGGACACGGTGATCCGGTAACAGGACACGCACCACGGTTTGCTGCGCGGCAGTCCTGCATGCGGCAGGGTTCATGCTGGTCCACGAGGACTCCCCGTGCGAACGCGGGGAAAAAGATGTCCGGTGGGGAAAACGGTTCTGAAGCAGCATGCCCGTTCAAGAAAAAGCACTTGCACTTGGTCCGGAGGCTGTAGTAACATGAACAGTATGAAAAAAGGGATTACATGGTACATCATCACCTCCCTGTTGCTCGTGTCCCTGGTGATCGCCGTTCAGTTCACCTATTTTTTGATCGTTCCCGCGAATCCGAAGGGTGTACTGGCGACCATCAACATACCGGCTGGTGTATCCTTCACCCGGATCTCGGACATGCTCGAGCAGAAGCACATAATAAAGAACAGACTCGATTTCAAGGTACTCGCGTACCTTATCGGTGCGACGCAAAAGGTCAAGTACGGGGAATATCTGTTGAGCGGCTCGATGATGCCGTTCACCGTACTGGACAAGCTGCTCAACGGTGAAGTCGTCCTGCACGAGATCACGATCCCGGAAGGATACACGGACGAACAGATAGCGCAGACCCTGAAGGCGAAGGGATTGCTCGCCAGTGCCAGGAGTTTTCTGGCGCTGACGCACAACGAGACCTTCATCGAAGGCTTGGATATTACAGCACCCTCCCTGGAGGGATTCCTGTACCCCGATACCTATAAACTGAGCAAAGGCCTGACGCCGCAAGAGATCATCAAAAAAATGGTCGGTCAGTTCAAGCTCGTGTACTCGCCGGATCTCCAGGAGCGGGCGGCGGCCATGGGCATGACGATGCTCCAGGTAGTTACCCTCGCTTCCATGATAGAGAAGGAGACCGCCCTGCCATCGGAGAAGTTTCTCATCTCCGGTGTTTTTCACAACCGGCTGAAACTGCGGATGAGGCTGCAATCCGACCCAACGGTCATTTACGCCCTGCACATCACGGACGATGTCATTACGCGCAAAGATCTGAGGACGAAAAATCCCTACAACACCTATACGCACTATGGCCTGCCGCCGGGGCCGATCTGCAATCCGGGCAAGAACTCCATCGTGGCGGCACTGTATCCCGCGGCTGTGAAGTACCTCTATTTTGTGGCGAACAACGACGGGAGCCACGAATTTACGAGGACCTTGCGGGAACATAATTACTATGTCCATCTCTACCAGCGAGGAAGATAGGGGGCCGGTATGCTGAAAGACTACATAACGGGCATCGTGCAGGCGTGCGGTCCGAGGATAAGCGGCTCGGAGTCGGACGCCCGGGCAATCGGGATGATCAGGGAATTCATGGGCACTTCGTGTGATGCTGTCGTCGTGGAGGAGTTTGACGTAGCACCGCGGGTGCTGCAGCGCCTGACCGATATAATGACCTATGCGGTGGTCGCCACCTTTATCACCTTCTTTCTATCCCCGGTGATCTCGTTTGTTGTCGGGGTCGGCTTTGCCGTCATTTTTTTCAGCTCGCGGTGGTATGACGTGGAGATCATCGACCGGTACCTCGAGAAGAAAAAATCTGCAAACGTCATCGGCACTATAAAACCCCGGAGCGAGGTGAAAGCACGGCTCATCGTTTCCGGACACCACGATTCCGCCTTCAACATGACGCTGCTGCACCGGCAATTTGTCTGGCTTACCCCGGTCCTCGAGGTTTTCACGACGATCTCCATGCTCGGCATGATTGCCCTGTCCGTGTATGCCATGGCGCAGGGGAAGCTGTTGTACCCGGTTATACCCACGGCGCTCTGGTCGTGGACGGTCCTCGTTGGATTTTTCGGCGTTCTTACCTCCCAGATCATGCGCAAGGGGCTGGTGACGGACATCCCGGTCGAAGGTGCGAACGACAATCTCTCCGGCGTGGCAACGGCCATCGGCCTGGCCGCGTATGCATCGAAGAACAGGCCTGAGAACATCGAGGTTGTCTGCATATCGTTCGGAGCTGAAGAACCGAATACCAAAGGCTCGCAGTCCTACGTTCAACGGCACCTGCAGGAGCTCAAAAGCCTGCCGACCTACATCCTGAACTTTGATATGGTCGGAGAACAGGGAACACTCCGGGTCGTGAAAAAAGAACTCGAGGTCCGGTCAACACACGCGAAGTCGTTCGTCGAGTTCGTCGGGGCGGCGGCACGGGAGGCATCGGTAGCGGTGAAGCCGGCCCTGTTACCGTTCGGCAATACGGACGCAACCCCGTTCAGCAGAAGGGGCCTGCAGGCGACGAGCATCGTGCGGCTGGATTCCACCGGTTTGCCCGGTCACTGGCACACCCCCGAGGACACGCTCAAAAATATCCGGGAAGAATCTCTGGAAGAGTGCGTACAGCTGAGCAAAGCCGTACTGCGTGCGCTGGAGCGTGAATACGCACACCATCCGCCGGTTACCCGGCATTAAGACAAACCGGCGCTCCTTCGTGCCGAACCCGGCGATCCGCATGCATACGTGCAGGCGGACAGGACGATACCTCCCGCGAGGAGTGTTATTAGAGGGTACACGATGTTCAGCAGGAGCGAATTCAGAGAGAACACCAGCAGTACAATCAGCGTATAGCTTACGAGGAGTGCGAGTGATTTCAGCAGCAGCTGCACCGGGGTCTGCGGGGCGGGACTCATGATCAGCAGTAGCATCAGGACAAGAACGAGGAGAGCATTGAGCAGCGGGTTTTGACTGAAATCCAGGAGGAACCGCCCTGT
>JAJYYW010000090.1:0-3136 GCA_021800575.1 bacterium | reverse complement strand
CAGCTGATTCGCGGCCAGTGCCTGAAGATAAACGCCCGGCACGGCGTCGCTCACCGGTGTTTCCTCCGGCTCGAACAGCCCCGGTGCCGTGATGCCGACAATGACAACTTTATGCTGCAGGAGAGCAGGATCGAACGTTTTGTTCAGCACGTCGGCGGCGGGTATCTCCGGCGGCGTACCCTGCCGCGGAGGATAGTTGATGCGCATCCTGCCCCCGGTATCGACGGGTACCTTGATCGCATTTCCGGAGGAGCGGAGCAGTTTGAGGGACTCTATCCCGCTGCTGTCTTCGGTCGCAACCGCCTGCAGGCCGGAGGAGAGCGAAGCAAGCATCAATGCAAGCGAAGGAAACGTTTTGCCGCCCGCCTGCAGCACGAGGGGGTAATGCCTGATAACCCCGTCGGAATCGGGGAACAGATTCAGGAAACCTTTATAAAGACTTGCGGAGCTGATGACCGGGATGTTGACCACCGGAAAGTAGGCATGACGCCGGAGGGGTCTTCCAATCGCAATCACCGGAAGCGTGCTGGACGATATAAGTGAAAGCGCAGACACCGTGGTGGTGACTGCAAGACCCCGCGGTAGGGTGTCGTTCGACTTCACGAATATGTACCCGATCACGACAGTTCCCGCCCGGGCAATCGACGCAGCGAGTGCCTGGTCCGGGACCGACAGCGTGGTGAGCATTTGCTGGAGATAGGATCGTGCCGGTCCGGTTCCCCGGACAGCGGCTAGCTTGCGCTGCAGGTTTTCCAGGTACCGTCGCTGCCGCGCATGCTGCCGTTTAAAAAAATCAAGGTCTAAACCGATTGCGGAGGGATGACAGTCATGAATTCTGTCGATCAGGGTAGCAAGTTTTGTCCGGTCCCACGGCCATCTGCCGACCTGTCCGAGACTGTTTTTATCGATAGCTACGACGGTGACAATCGACGGCTGCCGTGCAGCGAAGCGGTGCGCCATCATCGCGTCGGTGAGTCTGAGGTTGACACCGGCGAGCGGGTGCGGATTTACAACGGCGAAGAAGACGAGAACGACGGCCAGGGTGCCGGACACGCCATAATAGAAAGAACTCTCATTCATGTCTCTTTCGTTTTGCCGGCTGGACCACGAACACCTTGCCGGTGAGCAGTTCCTTCATGCGCGGCTTGCCGAGCAGCTTTGCGAAGACGCTGTCGTTCACAACGGACATTTTGAACGAAGGATTTATTTTGAACAGCCGGGTGAGTGCAGTCAAGGCGCCGTCCTCGTTGTGCACCAGCATGTTGCTGCGTGCAAGGGTGTACCACGCCACCGGGTTGTCCGGGGCGATCCTGGTCAGCTGGACGGCATAGCCCAGCGCCTCCTGCGGAGCACCGGTTTTTTCGAGGCACTCGGTGAGGTTGAGCACGGCGTCGAAGTTGGCAGGGGCCTTGGCTACCGCCTCTTTCAGATAGCCCAGGGCATGTGTATAGTCCCCCTTCATGTAGAGAGACGTTCCGAGCAGGAAGTTATACGTCTCGCTGGAGGGGTCCTGGTTGAGAAGGTGCGACGCAAGGGCAGCCGCCTTGTCAAGAGCGCTGGTGTTCAGGTACGAGCTGATAAGGTAGGGACCGACCTCTGTTATGGACAACGGCATCAGATCGACGGACGTGTTGAACTCGTTGATTGCTCCGGCGTAATTGTCCTTGTTGTAGTAGAGAAAGCCCAACAGCTTGTGTCCGTAAAAGAAGTAGGGGGCCAGACTGATGACCTTTTTGGCATCCACGATCGCATCCGCAGTGTCGAGGCTCCCGGCCTCGGCACGGGCGCGGGTATAGAGGATCATGTAGTTGTTGTCCGCCAGTGCGGCCGCCCTGGATATGGTACGGAGTGCCTTTTTCGGCATCTTTAAATCCAGGTACGTTTCTGCTTCCATGGTATAGATATTCGCACGCGCCTGATTGCGGGAAAAGCCGGTCAGATCGCCGAGAGCGATAACCGCAATGATAAACAGGACCGCAAACGACACCCGCAGGGGGGCGTTGCCGTCCGTGCTGATTCCGAAATCGTATTTCCAGCGCCATTGAAACCCTGACAATTTCTTCAATGCGGACACGAACCCGTACTCATCCTCAAAATGCCGGTACTTGCGCTTACCGACCAGAAGACCGGCAAAACTCCAGAACAGCAGGGCTGACGCAGGATTTTCGAGGTTGAAGGTAAACAGAGCACTGACCAGGGCAGCAATGATCCCGGCAAGCAGTCCGGTGTTCCAGAGCAGCCCCTGCGTGTCATCGCCCGAATCCTTGATACTTTTTGCCCCGATCGCGAAGACCTCAATGATGAACCATGCGAAAAAAATGAACCCGATGATCCCGAGTTCAAAGATGAGCTGAAGGTATTCATTGTGCGCGTTGTTGAGATACCGGAGTTCCTGCCAATCCGTCTTTTTCAAGTCACTGGTCTCGTACAACGGAATGTTGATGGGATAGTTGCCGATGCCGACCCCGAATGCGGGGTTGTCCTGTATGCCCTTCAGCGTGCTCTCCCAGACGCGCAGCCTGAAGGCATTGGAAGGGTATTCCTTGTTCACGATACTCTCGCCCCGCAGGACAAGATCGGCGCCCGTCCTGGTAAAACCGAGCAGGAGCCCAAGGACGAGCAGCCCCGCGACAGCGGAAACGAACAGCAAACGCTTCGCCGCCTTGTCGACGTGCCGGGAGCTCCCGGAAAGGGTGTATACGATACCATACAACAGCAGTGCACAGACCAGGGCTATCCAGCCGGCCCTGTTCCTGCCGATGATGATGTAGACCAGAGATACGAGCATACCGGCGTAGGCCATGAAGCGAGTCCTGCGGGAACCGAACTCCATGAAAAACGCGGTGAGCATGAAGGGTATACTCATGACAAGATAATCCGTCGTGAAATTGGTGAGCCCCATCGTGCTCGCCGGATTGGACCGTCCCCAGGGGTCCAGCGGCGGTGCAATGATGTGGAGAAACTGTGCAATGCCGTAGATGCTGACCACGATGGCGACGGCGCTGACGATGGTGAACAGGGTCCTCAGCTTGATATCTTTTGCGTAATAGATGAACAGGAAGAATGGTATCTGGTAGGCCATCTGTTTGACCAGTACCTGCAGGGACAACACGGAGTTGTACGCGTGGAAGGCCGA
>JAJYYW010000089.1 GCA_021800575.1 bacterium | reverse complement strand
TTACCTACGTGGCAACGTTCGTCCTCCTGCTGCTGTGCGGCCTCGGCCTGCCCGTACCCGAAGAGGTTCTCCTCGTCATATCCGGGTACATCGCTTACAAGGGGCTTACCTCCGTGTATCTGACCGGTCCGGTTGATTTTATCGGTGTCATGGGCGGCGACCTTATCCTGTTTTACATCGGCAGGGGATGGGCGAAAGGGGTGAAAGGACACAGCATCATCAGGCGCTTCATCGGGGACGCGGGCCTTGACAAGGTCGAGCACCTGTACAGCAGGCATGGAACCAAGGCCATCTTCATAGCCCGATTCATCAGCGGCCTGAGGCTTGCCGTGTTTCTTTCCGCGGGTATCATGGGAACCAGGCGCAGTAGGTTCATCATCACAGACGCCCTCGCCGGACTCCTCGACATACCCGTCTGGATCAGCGCCGGCTATTTTCTGGGGAGCGATATCGACCGTGTCCTGATCTACGCAAAGGACTTCGAATACCTGTTCATCATCGCCCTTCCGTTCGTCATCGCGACCATCGTCATCCTGTACCTGCACTCCAAGTGGAAGGCGCCGTTCGAATAGATTAACCCAGCTCGATTGCACCCAGCTTCTTCAATGCCGCGATCACCTCAGGCAGCGGCAGTCCCACGACATTCGTATACGAGCCGTTTATCCGCTTGATAAATATCCCTCCAAGACCCTGAATACCGTACGCTCCGGCCTTGTCCATGGGTTCACCCGTCCGGACATACCACCTGATGTCGTGTGCCGTCAGCCTGGCCATGGTCACCTCGGTGGACACCGAAAACGCGAGAGATACCTGCTCGGGCAGCTTCACCATGCATACACCGGTTATGACTGTGTGGGCTTTGCCGCTCAACAGCCCCAGAATCCGTTCCGCGTCCCGCGGGCCGGATGGTTTGCCGATGATCCTGTTTCCCATCACGACAATGGTATCTGCCGCAACGACCAGGCACGGCCGGCGCCGGCCGCGCGCCACGTCATCCGCCTTCATGGTTGCCAAAGAGACGGCATGTTCCGCGGGCTTATCATGCAGGCGGTGCACCAGCGGTCCGAGTTTCTCTTCCACGCCGGACGCCTTGGACGTAAACCGCAGGCCCAGAAAATGAAGCATCTCCCTCCGTCGTGCAGAGGTACTGGCAAGAATAATGTGAGTCCTGGTTTTTATCATTTGCACAACCTCATATCTATGGTATAGCATTGAGCTATGAAAAATATAAGAAAAACCACACATGGTTTAAAAAAGCAAGGCACGCTGTTTGTTCATCCGGACGGCTACGGGTTTGTCAGTACGGACCTTCCCAAAGACGTCTTTATACCTCCGAACGCTCTCCACGGGGCCATTCACAGCGACACGGTCATGATCAGTGTCAGTACGCAGGACGGGAAATCGTACGAAGGTAAGGTGCTCAGCATCGTGCAGAGAAATATGAAATACCTGGTAGGCATCGTGGAGCGTGAACACGGACAGCTCTTCTGTTCGCCACTCGATAAGCACATCACCTTTGTCCTGCCGTTCGAAAAGGGAACGCGGGGTATAAACACCGGTGACGTGGTGCGCTGCGAGATGATCAGCGACGCCAGGGGAAACCGGAAGGCGAAACTGGCCGAGCGGCTGGGGACCGAATCCACGCCCGGCATCGATCTCAAGCTGGTCATCGCGCAGCACAACCTGCCGTCCGTGTTCAGCAAGGGTGCAACGGCCCATGCAGCATCCCTGAAATTCAGCCTGAGCAATGCAGAACGCTCGGCGCGCCATGACCTGCGCAGTATCCCTATCGTCACCATCGACGGCGACGACGCGAAAGACTTCGATGACGCGGTGTTTGTCAGGAAAACCGGAAACGGTCATACCCTGTACGTGTCCATAGCAGACGTCAGCCACTACGTAAAAATGGGAGACCCGGTGGATACCGATGCGTTCGAGCGCGGGACCAGCGTGTACTTTCCCGGCACCGTGCTTCCCATGCTTCCCGAAGAGCTTTCCAATGATCTGTGCAGCCTGAAACCACGCGAGGACAGACTCACTATCACCGCCGAGATCCGGTACGATCACAACGGCAGGAGGCTCAACTACAGTGTCTACCCGAGCGTCATCAGGAGTGCCGCACGCCTCACCTACACGGGGGTCCGGGACATGCTTGAACACACCGGAAAACCCGCAGGCGCCAACAACAGCCTGCAGGGCAATCTCAGGGTCATGCGGGAGCTTGCAGAGAAACTGCGGGAAAAGCGGCTGCAGGACGGGAGTCTTGACCTCGATCTCCCGGACATAGAGCTCTCACTCGATGCATACGGGGTGCCCGAATCCATCGCGAAGAAGGAGCGCAACATCGCGCACAGCATTGTCGAGGAGTTCATGCTCGAGGCAAACAGGGTAGTCGCTGCCTACGGAACCGCCAAAACACATCCGTTCATCTACCGTGTGCATGAGCAACCAGACCATGACAAACTGTACGAGTTTTACCTGTTCGTGCACAACCTTGGGTTAAAAATACCGGCGTTCGAAAAATTTGATTCCCTCTCGCTCCAGAACCTGCTCGACAAGGTCAAGGGAACGAAGCTCGAAAAGGTGATCAATTACACGCTCCTGCGTTCCATGAAGCAGGCCCGCTATGATGTGGAGAACATCGGGCACTACGGACTGGCATTCGATCTGTACACGCACTTCACCTCGCCCATCAGGCGTTACCCCGACCTCACCGTGCACCGTATCCTGCGGGACCTGTTCACCCATACCATGTCTCCCAAACGGTCCCAGATGTGGTCATCGAAGCTCGAAGAAATCGCCCGCCACTCATCGGAAACCGAGCGAAACGCAATGGATGCAGAGCGCGGCCTCTCGAAGATCATGATCGCGACACTGCTGACCGAAAAGCAAAACATCCCGCTCCAGGGCTATATCAGCGGCATTACCGGATCCGGGCTGTTCGTGGAAATAGAAGATTTCTTTATCGACGGCTTCCTGGCGTTCGAAGACATACCCGGCGATTATTTTTACTCTGACCAGGCGCGGCACCTGGCGATAGGCAAAAGGACCGGCCGCACCTTCAAGATAGGACAGAAGCTGACCATCCGGATAACCAGGATAGACCGGTTCACCGGAAAGATCATCCTCGAGATGGCAAAAAAATAAAGGAGGCATCGCGCATACTGCCCCTCGTTCTGCATTTTTGTTCGGATCGACGGGCTGGATGCAGATATTACGAACCGGCCGGGCGGTCCGCTCCTGCAATGACCACTGCGGACATGTCCAGCTCTCCTTTCCCCGCATCGACGGCGCTGCCAAACAAGGCCTCCGCCGCCTGCGTCAGCGGAAGACCGATATGGAGCTTTTCCGCGGCACCGAGGATCAGGTTCAGATCCTTGTACTGGTGCTTCAAAGGAAATGCAGGGGTAAAATCACGGTGCAGGACGTTCTGAGCCTTGAGTGTATACAGTGGTGATGACAGCGGACCCGCACCTATCATCTCGAACAGAAGCTCCGGCGAAATGCCGTTTGCTGTCCCAAACCGGTACGCCTCGGACAAAATTCCCATCATACCGCCCAGCAAGAGGTTTGCCGTAAGCTTGAGCCGGGTCCCCATACCGGCATTGCCCGCGTACAGGATCTTTTTGCCCATGGTCAGCAGCAACGCACTGTACGCATCCACATGCCTCTGTTCTCCTCCGCACAGGATGACCAAGGTCCCCTGTTCTGCGGGTATCCTGCTCCCGGACACAGGGGCATCGAGAAAGATGCCGCCGCGGGCTGTCACAGCGCTATTCAGCCTCTCAACGATGCCGGGCGAAACCGTGCTCATATTGATGAGGGCCTTACCGTCCCGGATCGCCGGCAGGATACCTGTTTCGGCGCTCACGACGGCATCAAGGGCGACATCGTCGCTCACCATGACAATAACCACATCCGAAGCCTGTGCAAGCTCCAGCGGCGACCTTGCAAGAACTGCCCCGCGGTCAACAAGGACCTGGGCACGCGATGGTGTCCTGTTGTAAACGGTCAGGGGATAGCCTGCGGCAATAATCCTCATCGCCATGGGAGTACCCATGGTACCAAGTCCAATAAAACCGACGTTCTGACGGTGTTTGTGTGAATCACGCATCATTATCTCCCCGGATCTGATTGATCATTTATTGACCGCATTCATCATGGCTTCCGGGTAGCGCATCCCTGCTGCAATGCCCGGCGGTATTAATTCGCTGATGCGGTCAAGCTCCTGATCGGTGAGGTGTACATCCAATGCTGCAACGTTCTCCTCAAGGTACTCAACATGCTTGGTTCCCGGTATAGGCACGATGTCCTTGCCCATGGCAAGAACCCATGCAAGTGCAAGCTGAGCGGGCGTACACTTCTTTTCCGCTGCCATGCCCTTGATATGGTTCAACAGTTCCAGGTTCTTCTTTATATTGTCTTCCTCAAACCGTGGTGTCTTTCGCCGGTAATCATTCGGAGAAAGGCTGCTGATGCTTTCTATTTTACCGGTCAGGAACCCCCTGCCAACCGGGCTGTACGCAACAAACCCGATACCCAGTTCCCGGCACACGCGTAAGATGCCTGCTTCGACGTCGCGTGTCCAGAGGGAATACTCGGTCTGCAGTGCGCTGATGGGGTGGATTGCGTTTGCACGCCGAAGTGTCTCTTCAGAAGCCTCGGACAAGCCGAGGAACCGCACCTTGCCCTGCTCGACCAGCCGCGCCATAGCGCCGACAGTTTCTTCGATCGGGGTCTGCGGATCCACCCGGTGCTGGTAGTAGAGATCGATGGTTTCTATGCCCAGACGTTTCAGGCTCGCCTCGCATGCCTGTTTTACATATTCCGGCTTCCCGTTGATCCCGAGTCTTGACCCGTCTTTTCCACGGACATTGCCGAACTTGGTAGCAATGATGACCTTGCTGCGGTACGGCTTTAATGCCCTGCCCACGAGCTCTTCATTGTCACCGACACCGTACATATCAGCCGTGTCGAAGAAATTGATCCCGAGATCGATTGCCCGGTGTATCGTTGCCGAAGACTCTTCATCGTTGCGGTTGCCGTAAAACTCAGACATCCCCATGCATCCAAGCCCCATTGCCGATACGGTCAACCCTGCTTTTCCCAGCCTTCTTGTTTCCATACATTACCTCCTTTCACCCTTTTCTCCACGATCCGAATACTGCGATATTGTAATTCTATTCACAGAAGTTCTGCTATAAAGATAATAATGGCAAGGCTGAGGTGCCAGCCCTGCTGGTGAAGAACACACCAGCCTAATAATTTTTTATCTGCGCTCCAGAAAATATACCTGAATTCCATGTACTGCATACGATAAAGGTCGACAAACACCTGTGACAGAGCTATGTTCGTAAATGACTGACTGCAAGGTTCGGGAAAACTGAACCAGTGCAATTAACTGCAAAAGGAGGAAGACCCATGAAAAACAAATCTCTCGGTTTGGGTATTGCCAGTATTCTCACGTTATTGCTCATGGCAGGATGCGGAAGTACCACGACGTCCGGCCTTGGGGGAGGCGCAGTGCAGGGCAATGCAACCATTTTCGGAGATTTCAGCAAAACCAACTCTGGCGGCATCACCATATCGCTCATCGGTACACGGATTACTACGGTCACCGCTGCATCGGGTGATTTTGCATTGAACAATATTCCGCAGGGTACCTACACGCTCTCCGCAACATCGTTACCGTACCAGCCAAAGTTCAGGAACAACATAACCGTGACCGGTAACGGCGTCTATACCGTGGATCCCTTCTCGGTCAAGGTAGGGAAGTTTTTGGACTCGGACCTCTATAACCTTTATTCCCCCTTTCTTGCCGTCGCCAGTTTCGAACTGCATCCCGAGGCCAGTATCGGCCCTGACAATGTGACTATCAGGCTGACCGCCGATAACAAAACCATTGTTTTTGAAGGGCCGGATCAATCCCTCTATGCGCAGCCTGCTGACGGCTCTGCACAACCCCTGCTCATCGACACGAATGCAGGCCCTTTTATGACGACCCCGGACAGCAGTACCGTTGTGTATTGGAAAAACTCTTCTTTATACAGTAGTCCCGTCAGCATCAGTGCGCCGGCCCTGCTCGATACCGGCGTAAGCACCAACTTCCAGATAACTCCGGACAGCAGCACCGTCGTCTACATGAAAGGCACGTCATTATATAGCAGTCCTGTCAGCACCAGCGCACCGGTCCTGCTCGATACCACTGTCTACACCTTCCAGATAGCCCCGGACAGCAAGACCGTCGTCTACATGAAAGGCACGTCATTATATAGCAGTCCTGTCAGCACCAGCGCGCCGGCCCTGCTCGATACCA
>JAJYYW010000088.1 GCA_021800575.1 bacterium | reverse complement strand
GACCGTTGTCCTTATCATCTTCATCATCCTACCTCCTTCTCGCACGGGCCCTTCCTGCATTTGTATCGATCCCCACTGCCGGCGTACGTCCTGTTTCCTCTTCACCCGTACACCGGACGTCCCGAAGGACCGCCCCATGAGCTTTATCCTGTGTAAATTATTTATTTTAATTTGTCAAATATATGCTTGACTTTTTATATTAATTATTTTAATTGGTTCGCATGAACGGGACCACCACAAGCAGAAAGCCGCCGCGCGGACAGCGCGGGGCCCGCCGCCATGCACCGAAAGCACGCATGCCGGAAGAGCTCCACCAGCCCGCCGGTGCCCCGGACAGCGAGACGCGGGGCCGTATTGCAGCCGCTGCGACCCGCCTCTTTGCCGCCCGGGGATTCGACGGCGTCTCCATCGAAGAGATATGCTCGGCCGCGAACGCAAACAGTGCAGCAGTGCACTATCATTTCGGGTCGAAGGAAGGGCTCTTCCGGTATATCGTACAGCAGTTTGCCGCAGAGAAGTGGGCATCCGCGCGAAAAACACTCCGGCCGCCGTCGACGCGGGACGAGCTGAAGGTCCGCCTCGAGATATTCATGCGCCAGCTCATCGAGGCTGTCGTCTCGCAGCCGGACATCTTCACGATCGTCCAGCGGTGGACCGAGACGATCAAACTCGTCGACAAGAACTTCATCAGGGACGGTATGGCGGGGAACTTCGCGACCGTGGTTGATTTTTTCAGGCGGTCGAAGAAGAGCGGGCTTGTCGCGGACGATATCGATCCGTTCTATGCGGCCGTAACGATCGCAAGCATTATCGGACATACGATCAGGAACGCACAGATGCTCAAGGACTTTCTCGGTTATTCCCTGGAAGACGAAAAAACGCGCGAGCAATGGATTGAGCAGACGGTGCGTATCTTTTTGAACGGGATACTGGAAAAAGGAGACAGGTAATGGCAGGCAGGAAAAAAACAGCATGGATTCTTCTGGCAATCATACTCGTGGCAATCGCTGCGGTACTCGCGGCACGGTACGTCAGCACACCCGGCGGGTTCCGGTACGCGGGCACCCTGGACGCGACTATGGTTGATCTGTCGTCCCAGGCCGCAACGACGATCAGGACGGTCTCTGTCCACGAGGGCGATCACGTTACCCGGGGAGAGGTCCTGGCCATCCTCTCCTGCGACGACCTCAGGGTAGCGCAGGACCTGATCGATAAAGACTACGCCAGGACCGTGCGCCTGTTCAGGACCGGTGCGGTATCGAAAGAGGCAATGGACCTGGCAGCGAACAAAAAGCAGGACATCGATGTCCGCATGGGCTGGTGCACACTCAAGTCTCCCATCGACGGCACGGTCCTGACCCGCTACCATGAGCCCGGCGAATACGTTGTTCCCGGGACAAAATTGCTGACGCTGGCAGACATCCGGGACATCTGGGCGTACATCTATGTTCCCGACCCGGAAGTCGCACAGCTCAAAACGGGCATGGCGGTAAAAGGCTACGTCCCGGAGCTGAACGGCCGGGAGTTCAACGGGAAGATCGTCAAGATCAACGCCGAGGCCGAGTTCACACCGAAAAACGTACAGACGCAGGCCGAACGCGACCGTCTGGTGTTCGGCGTGAAGATAAGCTTCCGTGGATCGAACAACGATGAGATACTCAAGCCCGGTATGACGATCGAGGTCGCACTGAATCGTCCGGCACAGAAGACCCGGGGCATGGCCTTTCTGAAGACCGAGCTCAACAGGATACGAAAGTTTTGAAGATAGGCTCTGCCGGACAACCCCCCGTGTTGTCCCTTCCCACCGGGGAAGCCTTGAGAGATACCCCTCTTTAGAAAAGAGGGCGGGACACCACGGGTCCTCACGGGCAGGCAGATATTTCAAAGGAGCATGAGATTAACAAGGTAAATTCTATGATACAATCATCCGTATCCATAACAGTCCGTGATGTAAAGAAAACATTCGGCGCTATGACTGCCCTCGATGGTGTTACCCTGGAGTTTGCTTCCGGAACAATGCACGGGATCATTGGTTCCGAAGGTGCGGGTAAAACGACGCTGATGCGCATCATCCTGGGACTGCTCAAGCCCACAGCAGGGACCGTCGAGTTCAGGCGCAACACGGTGCGCATGGATTTCGAGGAGATCCGCCCCGGCGTTGCCTACATGCCCCAGAGCCAGAGCCTGTATCCGGACCTGTCCGTGGCCGAGCACCTCGACTTTTTCAGCGCGCTCTACGGGTTACCGGATGACGTCTACAAAAAGCGGCGCGAGGACCTGCTCCGCATCACCCGGCTCGAAGGGTTTGCAGACCGGCCGGCAGGAAAGCTCTCGGGCGGCATGTACAAGAAGCTCGGCCTGATGTGCGCACTGCTGAGGTCGCCCGACGTCATGCTGCTGGACGAGCCCACGACCGGCGTGGACCCCATCAGCAGGCGCGAATTCTGGGAGCTGATCTACACACTCCTGGACCAGGGCATACTGGTCCTCATCACAACCGCATACATGGACGAGGCAGAGCGGTGCGGCAAGGTCCACCTGATGGAGAACGGAAGGGTCGTGGCCGAGGGCGACCCGAGGAGACTGCTTGAGCAGGAGCGGGTCAGGAACTTCGACGAGCTGTTCCTCTCCAGGAGCAGGCATGCGTGACGCTGTCGTTGAAGTCAACGGCCTGACCGTCAAATTCGATGACTTTACCGCGGTCGACAACATCTCGTTCACCGTGAACCGCGGGGAGATCTTCGGGTTTCTCGGTGCAAACGGCGCCGGCAAGACCACGACGATACGGGTGCTCTGCGGGCTTCTCCAGCCGACCGGCGGATCGGTCAGCGTCGCCGGGGTGGATGCCGTCGATGGCGGGCGTGCAATCAAGCCCCGGGTGGGGTACATGTCGCAGAAGTTCACGCTCTACAATGACATGACCGTAGAAGAGAACCTCACTTTTATCGCCTCCCTGCGCAGGCTGACCAAGGCGGACTACTTCAAGCAGCGCAGGGACCTGTTCGACTTTATCGCATTCGACCGTCCCCTGAAGACCCTTGTCAGGGACCTGCCCGGGGGCACGAAGCAGAAGGTGTCCCTTGCGGCCGCGCTCCTGCACAATCCGGACATCGTCTTCCTGGACGAGCCGACCGCCGGCGTTTCCCCTGAGGCACGCAGCAGCTTCTGGGCACTGATCCGGAGGCTGTCCGGCGGTGGAAAGACGGTCTTCGTAACAACCCATTACATGGACGAGGCAGAGCAGTGCAACAGGATAGCGCTTATGCGTGAGGGAAGGATCATAGCACTCGATACGCCCGGTGGACTGAAGTCTTCGACCTTCCCCATGCCCGTGCTGGAATTCGAACCGAAGGGTGCCATGAGCTTCGCCCGGTTTGCGGCCATAAAACGGCAGGAGCTGTTCCTGTTCTTCGAGCCGTACGGCATCCGCTTCCATGCATGCGTCAGGAACGGGGAGGAATGGGAAAAGGTCCGGAGCACGTACGAAGAGACGTTCTCTATCCGGGAGATCACGCCGACGCTCGAGGATGTGTTTATCCGCCGGGAAGAGGTTGAGCGGGTATGAGGGCGTTCGTCTGGCGCAGGGCCGCGGCTATAGCGAAGAAAGAGGTCTTCCACATTCTCAGGGACCCGTTTACCATGGCTGTCGCCCTGGTCCTGCCGGTGCTGATGATCGTCGTGTACGGCATCAGCATGAAATTCGATGTCAAGAACGTCGCCATTGCCGTCTGCGATTTCGACCGGACGCAGGATTCGAGGAGGTTGATGGAGACCTTCGGCAGTTCCGGTTACTTTCGGATTCACCGCGTGGTCTCCCCTGCAGCGGCGCTCGCCGACGTGTCCTCGGAACGCGACCGCGCGGCCATGATCATCCCTCCGAATTTTCAAAGGGACCTTATCGGCGGCAGGGGCGCCAGGGTGCAGATCCTGGTGGACGGCACCGACAACTCGACCGTCGGCCCTGTCGTCGGGTACGTCAGTACCATCCAGAATATCGCCAGCAGCAGGCTTGCACATTTTGACATGTCCGGCCCATACGAGGTCAGGACCCGGTTTTTGTTCAACCCCGAGCTGTCGAGCGCGTGGTTCGTTATCCCGGGACTGTTCGGCGTGATCATGTCCATCCTCCTTATTCTGCTGACCGCTCTCACGGTCGCACGGGAATGGGAAAACGGCTCAATGGAGCTGCTCCTCTCGACACCCGTTCAGCCGCTCGAGATCATCACCGGTAAGATAGCCCCGTACACCGTCCTGAGCATTATCGCCATCCTGTTGATTTACGGCATAGCCCGGGCCGTGTTCCATGTGCCCTTTGTGGGTAACCTGGGGGTATTCGCCCTGGGATGTTTTATATTCATGGTCACCTACCTGAGCATCGGGATACTGATTTCGGTCACCACGCGCAACCAGGTCGTTGCCATGCAGCTCGCGCAGATGGCGGGCATGATGCCCTCCACACTGCTGTCGGGCTTTATCTTCCCCATCAGCAGTATGCCCCTCGTGTTCCGCTATCTCACCGCGGTCCTGCCCGCACGCTGGTACATCATGATTTCGAGAGACACCTTCCTGAAAGGATCGAGTTTCCTCGATCTGGGCGTGGCGTTCATGTCCATGACTGCGTTCTGTCTCTTCATGATCGCCCTGGCCGTGCGCAGATTCAAAAAGGATATCGAGCCGTGAGGATGCGTATGAACCGGTACAGCACCCTGCTGGGGTTTATCAAAAAAGAGCTTGTCCAGACGCTCCGTGACCGGCGGATGCGCTCCCTGCTGTTCATAGCGCCCCTGATGCAGCTTGCGCTGTTCGGCTACGCGCTTTCCAGCGAGGTCAAAAACATCCGTCTCGCCGTCGTGTTCAACAATCCCAGCGATCAGGTCCTCCGCGATATCTACGAGCGGAGCATCGCAAGCAGGTGGTTCGTCCCCGCCACAGGCAGGGAGCGGGACCCGTACCAGATGATCGTGGCGAACGAGGCCGACGCAGTGCTCGTTCCTCCTCCCGGAGGATTTACAAAACAGCTCGGGCGCGGCGATGCCCGGCTCCAGCTCCTGATCAATGCAACCAACGTGCTCAAGGCGCAGGCAATCGAGAGTTATCTGCAGAACATTATCCAGCGGACGGTTCAGCACGACCTCCACCTGGCCTCGCCGCCGCTGCCGATCCGGTTTCACATTCGGGTGCTGTATAACCCTGCTATGGATTCCGCACTCTTCATGATACCCGGCGTCATCGGCATGCTCCTGCTCATGATGACCATGGTCATGACACTGACCGCCATTGTCCGGGAAAAGGAGCTGGGTACGTTCGAGATGCTGATCTCCGCTCCTGTCTCGAGGTCCGCGGTCATCTATGGGAAGACCATCCCGTACCTCATTCTCGGCATAGCAGACCTGCCGCTGAGCATTGCCGCGGCGCGGATCATCTTCCACGTACCCATGCGGGGATCCTACCTCGAGCTGTTTGCGGCCTCCCTCGCGTTCGCCTCGACAGCCGTGGCACTCGGGGT
The DNA here is from genome assembly GCA_021800575.1 of bacterium. Lineage (GTDB taxonomy): Bacteria > JAMCPX01 > JAMCPX01 > JAMCPX01 > JAMCPX01 > JAJYLM01. The sequence goes on along the minus strand of JAJYYW010000088.1, from coordinate 854 downwards.
CCTGATCTCCACGTACTGCCGCAGCCAGCAGCAGGCGCTCCTCGCCGGTATGTTCTTCATCTTTCCGCTGATGATGTTTTCCGGGTTTCTGTTTCCGGTCGAGAACATGCCCGCCGCCGTCCAATGGCTGCCGGTGCTCGACCCCATCTATCACTTCATGGGACTGCTCAACAATATCATGCTCGAGGGCGGCGGTACCCTGTACGTGATCAAACACACCGCCATCCTTTTCCTGATGGCCATCGTCAGCGTGCTCGCCAGCTTCCACCGTTTCCACACGACCCTCCAATAGCAGTCCGGGCTATCCTTTTTTCCCGCATCCATCACGAGAGCCGTCTACCGGGCATGATGCATACAGGGCCGTGCCGATCGGAGTTCGGGAACAGGTATTCTGTGATCATATGCTGTGAACGTGCCGTTTTATACCAGCATGCATATATTGAAGGGTAGAGGACAGAAAAACCCTAATAAGGAGGATACCTGTATGGAATCACTCGATTATACGGTTCAGACATCAAAAGGGTTTGACCAGGCAGTCGGCGATATCGAGGCAAAGACCAGGGAAAAGGGGTTTGCCGTGCTCCACATCCATGACGTGCAGGCGGTTTTTGCAAGCAACGGCATCGAGCACGAGCCCCTGAAGATCATCGAGGTCTGCAATGCACGGTACGCCAGCGAGGTCCTTGCAAAAGACATCAAGATATCCCTGATGCTCCCCTGCCGCATCTGCGTGTTTACGCAGGGCGGAAAGACCTTCATCAGCGCACTGCGGCCAAAGCTGATGGTGGACTTCTATCCGCAGGCGGACATACGCCGGACAGCACAGGAGGTCGACAACATCATCCTGGCCATCG
>JAJYYW010000087.1 GCA_021800575.1 bacterium | reverse complement strand
GCTCAAGGCAAAGATAACGGCAGCCCACGTTGGCAGGGCGGTATTATACTTTGCAACTCGTCAGACGCCGACAACCGGCGCAACCATCCCGGTAGACGGCGGTCTGCCGGATGCAACACCACGGTAGAGGAAACCGTAGCAGGGCTGCATAGTTGACAAACGTCGAACCACTCCACGGCAGGAGATCGCAGCTGTGTCTTCAAGTAAACGGACCCCTCAATCCCCCTTGTCAGGGGAGGAGTTAAGAATAAGACCGCACCCAGCCCTCTCCTCAGAGCAGAGGGGAAGATAGCAGAGGAATCATAACTCCCTCGACCCACGCGACCCAGCTTCGCAGTGTGCCCGGTGGGTACCCCGCCCCTTAGCTTAAGGGGGATAATGCTGAATCACGCGGTTGATTTGTTCAGCGTTTCCTGATTTGATACACCCCATCGGGAGAGAATGCATGTCGATACTGTTTACGCCGTACAAGATTGGAAATAGAGAGATCAAGAACCGGTTCGTCAAGTCTGCAACCTACGAAAGTATGGCAACACCGGACGGTATGGTTACTGATAAACTGATAGCCATGTATACGCTCCTCGCAAAGGGCGACGTGGGGCTTATCATTCCGGGATTTATGAACGTGCATCCTGACGGCAAGGCCATGCCATTCCAGACCGGCATCTTTGACGACACCATGATACCGGGTCTTCGCAGGCTCACGGGTGCTGTACATGGGCACGGTGCGAAGATATTCTTCCAGCTTGCCCATGCGGGTATGCAGACCAGCAAAGAGGTCCTCGGAAGGACCCCGATGGGACCCTCAAGTTCCCGGCGGGATCCTGTTTACCTGTTCAAGCCTGCGAGGATGACGCAGGATGACATTATGACCGCCATCCGTGCTTTCAGCGATGCTGCACAGCGCGCAGCCCAGGCAGGGGCTGACGGCATTCAGATCCATGCGGCGCACGGGTATTTAATCAGCCAGTTCCTCTCACCATTTTTGAATGACCGGGATGATGCATGGGGAGGAACGGATGAAAACCGTTTCCGGCTTCTGAAAGAGGTGCTGACGGCTGTCAGACGTGTACTGCCTGCTGACATGCCGGTTATCGTCAAGATTAATGTGAACGATTTTGCCCCGAAAGACGGTGTAACGCCTGAACTGGCAAAAAAATATTGCGGCTGGCTCGCTGCATTGAAGGTCGATGGCATTGAAACCAGCTGTTCACTGCCGGTCTATTCCTTCATGAATATGGTCAGGGGTGATGTGCCGGTACGTGAGCTTACCCGGGCATTTCCCCTCTGGAAAAGGCCTTTCGCATGGGTCATGACGAAAAGACTTGAGGGCAAATACAACCTCGAAGAGGGATACAACCTCGAGGGTGCAAAGGTCATAAAGTCTGCAACCGGCAGCACCCCGCTGATCGCGGTGGGAGGCATGCGGTCGCTCCGTTTCATGGAACAACACCTGCTCGACGGTACCATGGATTTCGTTGCCATGGCTCGTCCGTTTATTCGCGAGCCTCTTCTGGTAAAGCGGTTCAGAGAGGGAACAGCAGAGGCCGTTTCCTGTGTGTCGTGCAATCAATGTTTCGCTGCCATGATGCACAAGCTGCCGCTGCGCTGTTATAATAAGAACCTGTGAATGAATGAAAGGAGGCATCGTGGCACTGTCTATATGCACTGATATAAAGGACGTCGAAGAGGGATTTCGAGGACGTCCCTGTTTTGGTTCATAGCACCTATTGTTGATAGCAGGAAGAGCACTTTAAACACAAATGTTTGACAGATCGGCCACTCTCCGTCATTCATGAAGGTATTCGGGGGCTTGCACCTGTATGAGGAAGAGGAGAAAAACCGTATTTACAGGGTTTCGCGAGAGGAAGGTTCTCCTATGAAGAATGTTTATCTTATTGCCTGTGTAGTATTGAGTTCTTTTACCGGTACCATGAGCGCCTCTGTATCCGATGCGGATGATCTTCTGAAGCTTTGTGCTGAACAGGCCGTCATCAAAGCGGGCGATGCCGTAAATTCCGGAAACATGCTGATATGGAATCAGGGACAACTGGATACGAACCAAGCTTCCTGTGTGACTGCGGGCAAATGGCTAAAGCTGAGCGGCTACGCGCAGGTACGGTACCAGTACCCGGAGCATGCCACGGCGGGCTTTGACATTCATCGGGCACGGCTCGATTTCAGCGGGAACGTTGCCGACAGCATTGATTACAAGCTGCAGCCAGCATTTGAAGGATCTGCGGCCAAACTGCTCGATGCCTATGTAGATTATATGGCCGGGGACTACCTGAAATTCACCGCAGGGCAATTCAAGATACCGTTTAGCCGTGAAAACCTTATTTCTTCGCGCTACCTCGCAACCATTAATCGATCCCAGATCGTCGAAGCGCTCGTTGCGCGAAGCAAGGATATCATCGGTAACCAGAATGGAAGGGACATCGGCATCGGCGCCGGAGGAGATTTCCTCATGTTGAATGATACGTACTTTTTCGAATATGCAATTGCAGTGCTCAACGGGCAGGGGATCGATACGATGGATCTGAATGACCAGAAAGATTTCGACGGCAGGTTGCTGATCCACCCGATCAGGGGCCTTTCTCTCGGCGGGGATTACTATTCGGGCAGGTATGCACTGTCAAACGTTACCGGCAGCAGTTATGAGCGCACAAGGGTTGGTGCGGAGCTGGCCTACGTCCATGACCCGGTTTCTGTCGAGGCTGAATTCATACGTGGCAGGGACGGTTACAGGAGCGGCAGCGGCAGGGCCCTTGTCAGGAGACAGGGATGGTATGTCCAGGGAACATACTTTATGCTCCAGCACCATCTGCAGTGGGTTCTGAAATATGACACCTACAATCCGGATATTAAAACCGGCGATACCTCGACTATTTACACGATCGGGATGAACTGGTATTTTACGACGATGACAAGACTACAGATCGACTACGAGATCAGAAACGTACGAGGTGCGCCGCAAGAAAGTAATCTCCTCGCTGCCCAGTTCCAGGCCGGGTTCTGATCAGGGTCAAAACGAAATAGCGATCGGATCAGAACGTGAAGCTTGATCTTATCAGGTAATTCATGTATACTTTTACATTACAAAAATAATGGATACTTTATGCGATCCCATGAATTATTAGTGGTTACGTGGCTTCCCGATGTAAAGAACCGGGTGGAACAGCTTTTGCAAGATAACGAGTATGTTTTCGACAGTGTATCTTCCCCGATAGAGGCTATCGATGCCATCGGGAAGTATGCGTATAAAGTTGTCATTCTTGACAGCTTGCTGCCGGGACTGAACGGCTATCAGCTCGTGAAACGCCTGAAGGGAACACCGCACGGAGGCTATGCACAGTTCATCGTTTTTATGAACGGTATACCGGAAAACAAGATCCCGGACGTAACGATGAGATGGGGGATGCACGTTTTGCTGAGAAAACCGGTCAACGGAGAGGAACTGCTGGACTCGCTGAAACAGGCTGAATCGTACGATCTCCCGAGCGAAAAGGTGGAACGTTATACGTCCACGTGCGTTGAGGAAACGTTCTCGGAGCTTGCCCATCTCCTGTGGACCGGCAAACTCACCTGTTACGGAGAGCATGATATTGTCAAAGAGATTTACTGGGACGGCGGTAACCCGGTTTTTGCGATGAGCAGCAACGAGGACGAGCGGCTCGACAAATGGCTGCTGACCAAAGGACTCGTGGCGGAGGGCATTCTCAAGTCGGCATACGACATCATGAATAAGCGCGGCAAGAGGCTCGGAGATGCGCTTATCATACTGGGAGCCATCAGCGAAGAAGGACTCGAACGTGCCATCTCCGACAACATGAAGGAAATCATACTCGGGATGTTCCCGTGGAATGAGTTTACGTACACGAAAGAGGAAAAAATCAGCGGTATCAAGGAATTGACGTCGATAAAGGACACGTTCCCTGTTCTTTTGTTCGAAGGCATCAGGAGAAAAACAAAAATGGATGCTATCGAGAGCAAGCTCCAGGAAGCGGGCGAGATCGTCAGTTTCAGTCCCGACAATATTTTCAATATCGAGGATTTTAAATTCCCGCAATCCTTCAACAGACTCATGGGACTCATCAACGGAAAAAGAACGATCTATGAATTGATCGCCAAGAGCGGGGTATCCCATGACGACGCCTACCGGTTTTTATATACACTGTTCCTTCTGAAACTGATCCGTATGAGCCACGGGAGCGAAGACGATAAGCATGTTACGATCAGCATGTCTGATGCCAGCAGAAAAGCCAGTTTTACCGGAAACCTGCACGACGTGTCTATCATTGAGCTGATACAGATGCTCGAATTGAACAGGAAATCCGGGACGTTGCAGATACACGATGCCCGGGAGATCGGCTGGCTGTTGTTTGACAAGGGCAGTATCATAGACGCCTACTACGGTGATCTGACGCGGGAAAATGCCGTGTACAGAATGCTCTTCCTGACAGACGGAGAGTTCGATATCAAGTTCAAGAGCATTATCGGCGAACCGAGGATAACCGTGGATACCCAGACATTGCTCATGGAAGGCCTGAGAATGATGGATGAGGTCAACAGGATCGAACCGCTCTTTGGCAGTTTGAAGAAAAAATTTGTCGTTAATCCATCGCACACGCTGAAATCACACGAAGAAAAAGAAGAACTCATGCGTATATTTAACGGGAGCAATGACATATTGACGTCATCCTTTCTGTTAAATCCGGACCCGCAGGCAGGACTTGATATCATCAGTACCTTACTCAAGGACAATGTTATAAAGGAAGAAAAATGAAGATAGTATGTGACAAATGCAATAACGAGTTTCTCCTGAAAGGGGACTCGTTCGGCAGGGATGTTCAGATGGTGCAGTGCCCGGTATGCAAAACACCGATCATGGTCAGGACAGACGGCGGCAATGCTTTCCAGCACAGGAGCAGTAAAAACAGAGGCTTCGTGAAGGCCCGGGATGCCCACTATGAAACGATGCACCACGATTCATGGCAGAGGTCAGAAACAGCGTACCATCATAGAGACTCAGGACCCGATGAGCATATGCAGCAGGACATGATGCATCAGATCGAGAACGGCGGAGACGTTATAACATCAGACGATTCATACAGTACGGGCACTGGAAAAAAGGATGAGCGGGGAGCAGGCGGCCTGATGAAACACTTCTGGGCCATCTTCAACGGTATCGATCCGTACCGTGTGATGAACCGGTATGTCCCGTACGTTTATTATACGGTCATGATGTTTGTTGTTGTAACGTCCCTGTTTCTGTTTTCCGACGTGATAAGACTCGACAACGCCCGGGGGAGTTTAGATCTGTTTCTTCGCTCCGTAACGTACGTTTTGAAATATCATGTGTAGCGATAATGTCTTCCTACGAACATGATGTCCGGCAGGCCCTTCAGTCGCTGGACTTTATCAAGCGTATCGTTTACCGGTCTTCCGTGGAATCCACGAACACCCTCACAGAAAGCCTGTCGCGTGACGGCAGCGAGGAGTGGACCGTTGTCGTTGCGGATGCGCAGGAGCGCGGCAGGGGAAGGCAGGGTAGGTCCTGGCATTCACCGCCGGGACACAACGTTTACACATCGTTTATGGTCAAACCGGCCATACCATCCGACTATGTACCCGCGATCAGTCTTCTGGCGGGGATGGTTGTGGCGATTGTTCTCGAACATTTTACCGGTTTCGCCGCAGAGCTCAAGTGGCCGAACGACGTCTTGATGGGGGGAAAGAAAATCAGCGGCATTTTGCTCGAGCTCGGCAGCGGCCGGCCGGGTTCCCCGTACCTTATCGTCGGGATAGGAATCAATGTTAATTCGGACATTACGGAATATCCCGGACAGCTGTCTGCGACAGCAACATCGATGAAGGCCCTGACCGGCACAACCTTTGACAGGGTCGTGCTGTTGAACTATCTTTACAGAGTATTTCATGAATGGTATACATATTATTGCTTGCATCATGGCTTTATGAGCATCAAGAAACGCTATATGCAGAGGTTGAGGATGATTCATAAGCGTGTTCACATAGAGAGCGGATCAGAGAGAATAACCGGCGTTGTGCAGGATGTTGATGCATTCGGCAGACTGGTACTGCACAATGAGCAGGGCGAAACCGTGACGGTCAAGTCCGGGGATGTTCATATAACTCAATAAAGGAAACGAATGCTTTTAACCATCGATGTCGGCAATACGAATATCGTATTCGGGGTTTTTGAAAATGAGAACCTGGTGACGCACTGGCGGGTTGTAACGTCAAGGGACAGAACCGCTGACGAGTACAAGCTGCTCCTCAAAGAGTTGTTCGCGCTCGATAAAATAGCGGTCACCGGCATTCATGGGATCGCGGTGTCGTGTGTTGTGCCTCCTGTCATCGCAGCGCT
>JAJYYW010000086.1 GCA_021800575.1 bacterium | reverse complement strand
CACTCCATGAGCACTGCAGGCCTGGTGAAGATCACCGCAGAACCGGACAGTGCCCGGGTGTACGTGGACGGTGATGCGGTCGGGCGTGCCAGGGATTTCAACGGCACTCCGGGCCTGCTCAGGCTTTCGCACGGAACCCATACCATCGAACTGAAAAAAGACGGATATCAGTCCTACACGCGGCGGGTGTTCGTCGGTAACCAGGCGGTTGAGCCGATTGACATCATGCTGATCAGAGACAGCGATTGATCGGGGTGTCCGGGACACGTATTGTATGATCATGACGATACCAAACATGCTGTCGTTGTTGAGAATCATATCCCTGCCGTTCCTTTTCTACCTCATCCGGGACGATTATCCGACGGCCGCGTTGTGCGTTTTGGTCGGGAGCTGGCTCACGGACCTGCTCGACGGATTCATCGCAAGGACCTTCAATCAGCGGTCCAAGCTCGGTTCTTACCTGGATCCGATAGCAGACAAGATCGTTACCGCATCCCTGTTTATCTTTCTCACCCTGTTCGATCGTATGCCGCTGTGGCTCACCGTGATCGTCGTCAGCAGGGATGTCGTGATCTTCGGAGGCCTGCTGGTGGTGTTTATGCCGCGCAAGTTCCCGGTCGCCTCGCCGTCGTACCTTGGAAAGTTCACGACCTTTTTCCAGGCGCTCACACTGTTCGTGGTGATGTCCGACCGTGTCCCGGCATTGAAGGGGTATCTGACCAAGCTGTACCCCGTGGTCCTGTATACGACCGCGGTGCTGACGGTGCTCTCGTTTGTCCAGTATGTGCTCCGGGGTATTGCGCTGCTGAACCGGGGAATAGCTGCGGAGAAATGAACACGGGCGGGGTAAACAGGGAGGTCTGGGCGGACATTTCGATCCCCCGGATCGGTGCGGTGAGGGTCACCGCCTCGGACAACGGCATCACCGGCATCCGGTTCATGAAGCGTTGTGCCGGAGTAAAGGCCGTGCCGCGCGGTGCACCTCCGGTCCTGCACAGGGCGCTTCACGAGTTAAGGCTGTATGCGCAGGGCAGGCTGCAACGGTTCACCGTGCCCGTGGATATCTCCGGGGTGACCGGCTTTACCAGGCTCGTGCTGGAGCGGACGGCAACACTCCCCTACGGAACAACGATCAGCTATGGGCAGCTCGCGTCATCGATCGGAAGGCGGGGTGCGGGAAGGGCTGCCGGCAACAGTCTTGGAAAAAATCCGGTACCCATCATCATCCCCTGTCACCGCGTGATCAGGGCCGACGGTTCTGCCGGAGGCTACAGCAGCGGTGTGCGGCGTAAAAAACTGCTCCTGGCGTTAGAGGGTATTCCCTCGTGATACACACCGTGTGAGGATCTTCCGGTACACAGGTGTGTCCCGTTCCGGCCGGTTGTAGGTCAGTTCTCCGATAAACCGTTTCCCGAGGAGCGATGCAAGGGTCGCTGCGTTCGTTTTTTTTGCGGGGTCGTTTTTGGGAGACAGGTTGTTCAGGACAACGCCGCACAGCGTCAGGCCGTGCCCGTTCATGTAATCAACGGTCAGCAGGATATGATTAATGACGCCGAGCTTGTTCGCTGCGATGACGAGGACGGGCAGGGAAAGCTCATGCGCAAGGTCTGCATAGGAATACTGTTTTGTGATGGGCACCAGCAAGCCCCCGGCCCCTTCCACCACAACGAGGTCGTTGTGAGCAAGGAGATCCCTGCAGGTGCGCTTCAGTACTGTCAGGGGCACGCTCCTGCCTTCGATGATACCTGCGGTGTACGGTGCAACCGGTGTTTTAAAACGGCAGGGATTGACGGTATCGATGTCGTTCATCCCGGCTGCCTTCGCCAGCAGGGACGCGTCCGACGGCACCAGCTGCGCGCCCCGCTGCCTGCATCCGGTCTCAACGGGTTTCATCGCCGCTGCGCGTATGCCGGCACTCCGGGCAGCTTCCAGTATGTGTACGGTGGTATAGGTTTTGCCCACATCCGTGTCCGTACCTGTCACCAATAAGCCATGCACGATCCGATTACCTCTCCGTTAGAATGTAGCAAATATATTGATTTTATACAATTGCTTGACTATATAATTTAAATGTATACTTAATAGTTGAGTATACTACTAAAGATTGAGAAAGGGAGGAAAAATGAGCTTTGTGAAAGGCTTGAGGTGCAGGGAATGCGGCGAACTTTACCATGTTGCTCCGATACATGTGTGTGAGCTCTGTTTCGGTCCGCTGGAAGTGGTATACGATTATGAAAAGATAAAAAAGGTTATATCGAAAGAGGCAATAGAGTCCAGGAAAAAGGGCATGTGGCGGTACCGGGAGCTTCTTCCCATAGACGGGGACCCTGTCGTCGGTATCGATGCGGGGTTTACGCCGCTGGTGAAGTCCAACAAGCTCGCGAAGGCCCTGGGTGTCAAAGAGCTCTACATCAAAAACGACACGGTCAATCATCCCACGTTTTCGTTCAAGGACAGGGTCGTGTCTGTCGCCGTGTCCAAGGCAAAGGAGTTCGGTTTCTCGACCGTTGCATGCGCATCGACCGGCAATCTCGCGAACTCCGTTGCAGCCAGCGCTGCTGCGTGCGGCATGAACAGCTATATTTTTATTCCGTACAATCTCGAACAGGCAAAGGTCCTGAACACGCAGATTTACGGTGCACATGTCGTGGGCATCAAGGGCAACTACGATGAGGTCAACAGGCTGTCCTCCGAGATAGCGGGCAAGTACGGTTGGGCGTTCGTCAATATCAACATCCGGCCGTACTACGCGGAAGGATCCAAGACCCTGGGGTTCGAGGTTGCGGAACAGCTCGGGTGGAGTGTTCCGAAGAACATCGTCGTGCCCATGGCGAGCGGTTCCCTGCTGACGAAGGTGTATAAAGGGTTCAAGGAGCTATACGAGCTTGGCCTGGTACCGGAGCTCGACGTCAAGCTCTACGGTGCTCAGGCGACCGGGTGCTCGCCGATCTCCACAGCGGTCAAAGAACACCAGGAGTTGTTCAAACCTGTTATCCCGAAGACCATCGCCAAGTCGCTGGCGATCGGCAACCCTGCTGACGGGTTTTATGCCATCGAGGCCATCAATAAGACGGGCGGCTGGTCCGAGGACGTTTCCGACGATGAGGTCATCGACGGCATTAAGCTGCTTGCCGAGACCGAAGGTATTTTTGCAGAGACGGCGGGCGGTGTTACCGTGGGGGTCGCGAAGAAGCTCATCGAGCAGGGGAGGATTCCGAAGGATGAATCCATCGTCCTGCTGATAACCGGCAACGGGCTGAAGACCCAGGAGGTATTGTACAACAAGGTGGAGCCGCTCACAGTGATACCGGCGAAACTCGAGGCATTTGACGAACTGGTAAAAGGCAGGGAGAAAACAAAATAAACACGGATACCATGAAGCTATTGAATGCGACAGCAGACGACGTGACAAAAGGAACCATTCTTGAGATGGTGGGGAACACCCCGCTGTACAGGCTCAGGGGGGCGTACCAGAAGAAGACCACTGCGGAAATCTACGCAAAGCTCGAGAAGTATAATCCCGGCGGCTCGGTCAAAGACCGGCCGGCTCTGCGCATGATCCTGGAAGGCATCAGGTCAGGCCAGCTGACCAGGGAAAAAACGATCCTTGAATCCACATCCGGAAACACCGGCATCGCACTGGCGATGATCGGGGCCGTGCTTGGTTACAAGGTCAAGATCTACATGCCGAAGAACGTCAGCGATGAACGGAAAAAGACCCTCAACGCATTCGGCGCTGAGGTTGTGCTGACGGACCCGGTGGAGAGCTCCGACGGAGCGTACCGGGAATGCATCCTCGAGTACGAGCGCAGCAGCAGCCTGTATTTTAAACCGGACCAGTACAATAATCCTGCGAACCCGCTCGCACACTACGATACCACAGCTCCGGAGATCATCAGGCAGACAGACGGCAAGCTGACGCATTTCGTTGCAGGGATAGGGACCGGTGGAACCCTGGTCGGGACCGGCAAACGGCTCAAGGAGTACAACCCGTCCATAGAGATTGTGGGTGTTGAGCCGGACTCGCCGTTCCACGGACTCGAGGGACTCAAACACATCGAGAGTTCGATTGTACCCGGCATCCTCGATCGCAGCATGTACGACCGCGTTATCCATGTGAAAACAGAAGATGCGTACGCACTCGTGCGAGAGATTGCCAAGAAAGAAGGGATCCTGGTCGGAGAGTCGTCCGGCGCAGCACTCTGGGCGAGCCTGCAGATTGCCCGGGAAGCAAAGAATGCGTATATCGTCACGGTGTTCCCGGACGGCGGGTCCAACTATTTCAGCACGAGGTTGTGGGAATAGCATGAAGCTCGGACGCGCCATGGTGCAAAAAATGAGAGAACACCTTGAACAGACGTACCCCTACGAGGGCTGCGGGGTGATGCTCGGTACACCGGTTGCGGCAACAGACATCTATCGGGGTACCAACATCAGGCAGGAGCGGAAGGAGGACAGGTTCGTGCTCGATCCCTCGGACATCATGCATGCGGAAGAGTACGCAAAACAGAAGGGCATCGAAGTGGTTGGTTTTTATCATTCGCACCCGGACCACCCGGCGAAGCCTTCACCGACGGACCTTGAGAGTGCCTGGGACAGTTATTACTATGTTATTGTTTCCGTCGATCATGGGACACTGAGTAAAATCGGGGTATTCAGGTTATCAGAACAGGGTGATCGATTTATCGAAGAAGAACTTATAATTGAAGATTAACGAAGGAGGCAGGTATGGCAATTACAGTAAGGATTCCGACACCATTGAGAAAGTACACCAGCGGGAAAGATGAGGTTTCGGCCGAGGGCAAGACCCTCAAGGAGCTTCTGCAGGACCTCGAAAAGAATTACAGCGGCATCGGTGCACGGATCATGGACGAAAAAGGCGCTATCCGCAGGTTTGTGAATATTTATCTGAACGACGAAGACGTGAGGTTCAAGAGCAATCTTGAGACACCCTTGAAGGACGGCGACACGATATCGATCATTCCGGCCATTGCCGGCGGTGCACCCGCAAAAAAAACAAACATGATTAAAAAAAAAGTATATCTTACCTATCAGAAGCGCCTGCTGAATAAGCCCTTTATCTGGGAGGCGAGCCGGAAATTCGACGTCGTCATCAACATTGGGACGGCATCGGTGTCCGGTGACCTCGGACTCGTCGGTGTCGAGCTGGAAGGCAAAGCCAGCGAGGTGGAGTCCCTCATAACGTGGTTTAAAAAAAAGGGCGTGAAGGTGGAACCCATAGAACAGACCGTACTGGAGTAATGCCCGAATGTTTACCAATACACAGATCGAACGGTACGCGCGTCACATCATCCTCGAAGGAGTCGGGGGGAAAGGCCAGGAAAAGCTCCTCAAGGCGAGGGTCCTGGTCATCGGGGCAGGGGGGCTTGGTTCTCCCATAGCCCTGTATCTTGCTGCGAGCGGCGTCGGCACCCTCGGTATTGTCGATTTCGACGTCGTGGACATGTCCAACCTCCAGCGGCAGATCATGCATTCGACTGCGACCGTGGGCATACCCAAGGTCGATTCCGCCGAGGCTGCGGTCAAGGCGATCAATCCCGACGTATCGGTCATCAAGTATAATTTCAAGCTGAGCTCGGAAAACATCCTCGACATCATCAAGGACTACGACCTTGTTATTGACGGTACGGATTCCTTCCCGGCGCGCTATCTCATCAACGATGCCTGCGTCCTGTCCGGCAAGAAAAACGTCTACGGCAGTATCTTCAAGTTCGAAGGCCAGGCAACGGTGTTTTCGTCTCCCGACGGGCCGTGCCTGCGGTGCCTGTATCCGGAACCGCCGCCTCCGGGCATGGTCCCGAGCTGTCAGGAAGCGGGTGTGTTCGGCGTGCTCCCCGGGTTTATCGGCGTTGTCCAGGCAACCGAGGCGATCAAGCTGATACTCGGCACCGGCAAGCCCCTGATCGGCAGGATGATGCTGTACGACGCGCTGCGTATGGAAGTCCGGGAGGTCAAGATTCGGAAGGACCCTGAATGCCCGGTGTGCGGCGAGCATCCCACGGTGACCCACCTCATCGATTACGAGGAGTTCTGCGGCATCCGATGAAACTGTGCATCCTCGTCGCAGTAGCGGACCCCGCCCTCATACCGTCGCTCCGGCGCCTGAACGACACTCCGGGCAGCGAGGTGAGCATGTTCCTGTATAACGACGGAGCCCTGCTTATCAACGACCCTTCCTTCCTTACCCTTGCGCAGGGCATGAAGGCGACGGTGTGCGGTGTCAGAGCGGATGAGCGCCACGTTCCGAAGCACGCGGCGGTCACCTACGGGAGCCTCTACAACCTCTCGCGTATGATCGCGCAATCCGACCGGCTGATATCGTTGACGAGGGCGTCATGAAGATAACAGTGCTGATCAAAGATGGTACGAAGGCACGGCTCATCGACGCCGTGCGACTGGTCCTCGG
>JAJYYW010000085.1 GCA_021800575.1 bacterium | reverse complement strand
GTGGTGAGCGGCAACGTGAGCTTCTACAACGAAACCGAGGGCGCGTCCATCTACCCAACGCCGGTGATCGGTATGGTGGGGCTGATGGAGACGCTCGAGGAGAGGATAACTCCCGGTTTTAAGGACACCGGGGACGCGGTTGTCCTGCTGGGAGAAACCCTTGATGAGTGCGGGGGTAGTGAGTATCTTAAGCTCGTTGCCGGAAAGATAGCCGGAAAGCCTCCCCGGGTTACGCCGGAAACCGAGAAGAGGCTCGTCGATCTGATGGGTGCGTTGAACAAGTCACACCTGGTCAAATCGGCTTCCGACTGCTCGGAGGGTGGGTTGGCGATCACGCTGGCACAGTGCGCACTGGCGGGCAGCAAGGGTGCTACCATTACCATACCGTGGCGATACAGGCCTGACCTTGAATTGTTTTCAGAGTCACAGCACCGGATCGTACTCACCGCGTCACGCCGGCATCTGCGCAGGATAGAAACGATGGCGCGCACGGCGCGCATACCACTCGCGGTCATCGGGACGGTCGGCGGCAAAAACCTGACGGTGGGAAAGCTCTTCTCCGTGCCGGTCGAGGAACTCAGGAAAGTCTACGAAAAAGGACTATGAGGTATGAATGAGTTAAAAGAGGATTGCGGGGTCTTCGGTATCTGGAACAACCCGGATGCTGCACGGCTGACCTATCTCGGCCTGTACTCGCTCCAGCACCGCGGGCAGGAAAGCGCGGGCATCGCCATATCGGACGGGGCTAAGCTCTACTCCTATAAACAGATGGGCCTGGTCAACGACGTGTTCAACGAACACATCCTGTCCATGCTCCACGGACGCCACGCCATAGGCCATGTCCGGTATTCGACCTACGGATCGAGCGAGCTTCGCAATGCACAGCCGTTCGCCGTCGAATACAAAAACGGCAGCCTCGCGGTCGCCCACAACGGCAACATCGTCAATTACGAGACCATACGGGCCCGGCTCGAGTCCGAAGGCTCGATCTTCCAGTCGACCATGGACACCGAGGTCATCGTCCACCTGATAGCAAAATCGGACGGCCAGACGACCCATGAACGGCTCGCCTACGCGCTCAACGAGATCCGCGGCGCGTACTCGATCGTGCTCCTCACGGAAAAAGAGCTTATCGCTGCTCGTGACCCCTACGGCTTCAGGCCCCTGGTCATCGGCGAGCTCAACGGCACCATGGTCTTCGCGTCCGAGACCTGCGCGCTCGATCTCATCGGCGCGCGCTACATCAGGGACGTGGTCCCGGGAGAGATGCTCGTCATCGGCGAAAACAGCATCCGCAGTTACATGTTCTCGAGCAGGACCACGCGGCAGTCCCAGTGCGTGTTCGAGCACATCTACTTCGCACGGCCGGACAGCCTGATCTTCGGCAAGAGCGTGTACAGCACGAGGACCGCCCTCGGGAAGGTCCTCGGTCAGGAATCGCCTGCCGGGGCCGACATGGTTGTCCCCATCCCGGACTCCGGCGTGCCCGCTGCGATCGGGTTCGCCCAGCAGACGGGCATACCCTTCCAGATGGCGCTCATCAGAAACCACTACGTAGGGCGGACGTTCATCCAGCCGCACCAGGCCATCCGCAACTTCAACGTCAAGGTCAAGCTCAACCCGGTCGCGGGCCTGATCTCCGGCAAGCGGATCGTCGTGATCGACGACTCCATCGTCCGGGGAACCACCAGCAAGACCCTCGTGAAGATGCTGCGGGACGCAGGTGCCAAAGAGGTCCACCTGCGCATCAGCTCTCCGCCGATAGATTATTCGTGCTACTATGGAATCGATACGCCGACGCGCGCCGAACTCATATCCGCAAGCCACACCGTCAAGGAGATAGAGCAGTACATCGGTGCGGACTCCCTGCGGTACCTCAGCAGGGAAGGCCTGCGCTCGGTCATCGGCCAGGACGCGGACAACTATTGCTACGCATGTTTTACCGGTGACTACCCGGAACCGTTCGAACTTGCAAAACGCGATCACCAGCTTATACTCTTTGACGAAGGGAGATTCCATGGAGGATAAAAACCGCAGGCTGCTGGAGCTCGTCAAGCTCCTGTCATACGAGAAACGCGAGGTCACGCTAACGTCGGGAAAAAAGAGCAGCTATTATATCGACGGGAAACAGACGACCCTTGATCCCGAAGGGGCCTACCTCGTCGGCGAGCTGTTCACCGGTATCATCAAAAAGGAGTTCGGTTCAGCACAGGGGGTCGGCGGCATCACCCTCGGTGCAGACCCGATCATATCGGCGGTCATGGTCGTCGGCTACACCAAGGGCATGCGCCTCAAGGGCTTTATCGTGCGCAAGGAACCAAAGGGCCACGGCACCGGGGCATGGATAGAAGGCCTGAAGGGCTTTCAGCCCGGCGACAAGGTCGTCATCGTGGAGGACGTGGTCACGACCGGCGGCTCGGCCCTCAAGGCAGTGGAGCACGCGCAGGAGGCGGGCCTCACGGTGCTGGGCATCATTGCGATCGTGGACCGGCTGGAAGGCGGCAGGGAGCTGGTCGAATCAAAAGGCTACCGGCTGTTCTCCCTGTTTACAAAGGCAGACCTTGGTGAGTAACGTCCGTTTTCTGTTCATCGCTCTCATCATCATGCTGGCCGGATGCAGTGTTGTAACACGCAACGCGGCATCCGGCAATTTCAAAACCACCGTCCAGGAAAACACCAAGCATATCACGATCGAACGGGACTTTTCCGTCGCGCTGTCCATGGACATCATCCATATCAACACGCAGGTGCGGAAAGCGTACGTGGACGAGTATGCACGGCTGTACATGCTCCCGAAAAAAGACGAGGAAGCCATGCTGCGCCGTCAGCTGGAACAGGACAAGCAGTGGGAGGCGTTCTATCTGATCGTGTACACCGCACCGGACGTGGACACCCCGTTCGACAGCACCGATTCGCTCTGGAAGCTCTACGTTTCCTCGGACAATCATCTCGAAGCACCGGAATCCCTTGACGAGATCACCTCTCAGCGGGACTTCATCAAGGGGTTTTTCCCGTGGATCAGCTCATGGGACAGGGTCTACCTCGTACGGTTCAGGCGGCTTCCCCGGTCATACAGGAAAGACTTCAAATTCATCGTCACCGGTGTACTCGGGAAAGGTGAAACAGACTTTTAAAGGAGGATGAGCGTGGAACTACTCGCAAAGGGCGGCATTTTTGTTTATCTCATAGTCGTATTTTCGATATTCTCGATCGGTATATTTTTCGAGAAGCTGTGGTCCTTGCGGATGCAGAAGGTGCTTCCGGAGGGCTTCCTCATCGCTATCGAGGGCCTGATCAGGAACCGGGACTTCGAAAAATCCCTGGAGCTCTGCAGGCAGGATAACAGCTCCATCGCGCGGATCATGCTCGTGGCGATCAATAATATCGGCAAGGACACGGACACGCTCAGGGAGCTGACCGAGTCCGCGGGCAAGGAAGAGATCCTGCGGCTGGGCAGGTTTGAGGAAGGCATGTCCGCGGTCGCGGCCACGACCCCGCTCCTCGGGCTGCTCGGGACCGTGTTCGGGATCATCAAGGCATTCAATGTCATCTCCGCCGGGGGCATCGGGAATCCCAGCCTGCTCGCGAGCGGCATATCCGAAGCGCTGTCCGCAACTGCGGCGGGACTGCTGGCGGCCGTCGTATCGTACATCGCGTACAAGTATATCGACGGAAAGCTCACCAAGGTCGCCCTTGCGCTTTCCGGAGCCACCGGCAGGATCCTCTCGATACTGCCGTCAAAGGGGACGGATACCCTGTAGTTCGCTATGGACTTTACGATCAAAAAAAAGCATGAGCTCCACATCGACGTCATCAACATGGTCGACGTGTTCCTCAACCTGCTTATCTTCTTTATGCTCTCGACATCGTTCATCTCGTCTCCCGGCATCAAGATAAACCTGCCGCACGGCAAGGGTGACGTCCTCATCAAGCCCAAGGGTGACATCCGGCTCGCCATCGACGCACAGGGGGCCATCTTCTACGACAAGAAGCAGATCAAGTTAAGCGAGCTGAAAGCGACCCTCGAGGAGATTGCAAGGAAGGCACCGGACACGCTGGTCATCATCGCCGCGGACAAGGACGTCCTGCACGGCCGGGTGGTACAGGTCATGGAGGCCGCACGCTCGGCAGGACTGCACCGGCTCGCCATAGCTACGACTGAAAACGTGAGCGGTCAGTAGCCGGCTTATGACGCTATGACCACTCCGATGCCTATCATCACCAGGATCCAGGCGATCATCAGGTAAACGCTCCAGGTCCTGAGCCGCAGCGACGACAGGTCGATGGGCTTCGAAGAACGCCCCATCCTGAAAATAACGGTCAGCAGGTACCCGACAATAAAGGTCCCCATGACAAAGCTTGCCAGAAACAATGCCGTACTTCCGTAGCTCAGGTTGACGGTATAGGTGTACACCGAGTAGTTGTACCTGCCTGCGTACAGCATGCGGAGCACCTCGCGCAGGGATGACATGGCAAACACGGTAATCCCCATGGTGACAGCGGTTGCAAGCGCATACCTGCGGGGGTCCCGCTGCGCCAGGATAAGGACCACGAGAAGAACACCCACGACCGGCACGCCGAGCAGGAACATGTAATTCGTGTAGAAATGAAAGGTCGCCGGCAGGCTCAGCAGCCACCACACGCCCACGGCCATCTGCAGGACCGTGAACCCGAGGGCCATGCGTGCACCCGTTCTGCCGACCCAGGCAAGGTACGCCGTGTCCATGTCGTCCCGCGCCCAGAAATACCAGGCGTACAGCATCATGAATGCCCCGGTCAGGGAAAACGATGCAACCATGAAGTGGAGGAAACGCGGAAGCTGAAACGCGTGCAGCTTCGCGCCGTACAGATCAACACTGCTGTTGTTCATGTACCACGCGAGCCATTTTCCGGGCTGGAGCGCCTGGTAGGAGACGGAGTGCATGATGACCGCGGCGAGCAGTATCAGGATAAACGAGAACACGCCCCAGAGTACGATGTGCCGCTTACCGGTGCTCGATTTCAGGTAGAACAGGTACGCGAAGGCGAACGCGGTCATCAGAACAAAGATGATGCCGATCATCCAGGCCGCCGAAAGCACGTTGGACGTGTACCAGAACGGGTCATAGATGACCTGGGTAAACAGCAGCGGCGCCACCCCGAGGACGATCGCAACAGACAGGTTGATCGTCGTTGCCTTGGCAAACGCCTTCGACAGGGCCTTGTGGTACGTGTCTTTGCGCAGGTATGCGTACACGGACATGAACGAGCCGCCGACCACGACGTTGACAAATATAATGTGCAGGGCGAAGGTCACGACGAGCAGGATCTGGAACACCAGCGGATAGAACGGTATGCCCAGGGGGTCCTGCAGGGAGTGTAACAGTTCTGGAATATGCATTCGATCCTCCGGTTATTTATTCAGACTTACAAGGTATACGGCCAGGGCCTTTTTTTCAAGATCGGTCCCTGCAAACGGCGGCATGTAGGGAAATGAATTCAAGAAACCGATCAGCGCCTGTGCGTCATCGACCGTGGTCAATCCTGCCTTTCTCACCATCAGGGGCAGGGGTCTGAGCCAGCCGTCCGCCTGCAGCGTGTGACACGCCGAACACTCGATCTGTGCGATGATCTGTCCCGCCTGCAGCATGGTGCCGGCGGTAATGTCCCGCAGTCCCGCAGGAACAAAATCAGAATACTGGAGGATGCCCTGTGCATCGATAGCGGGAATCTCGCTTTTAACGTGCTTCGCGGGCAGGTCGTGTCCTATGATCTGGTTTGCGTACAGGTACCTGTCGATAACGTACGGCTTCCGGATACGCTCCCGCATGCTTTCCGCGGAAAAGACCGCGGCCAGCACGATGCAGATGGCAACGATACCGGGCACCAGCTTTGCCCAGCCGGGCTTTATCAGGGTCACGACGAACCATGCCATGAGCACGGCCAGCCCTCCGATCACGATGTGCGGGAGGATCCGCGGGATCAGTGCCGTCATCTCGGACGCCTCATGCGCCGCATGCGGAAGCGCCCGTGCATACCATAGAAAGAACAGCGAGCCCGCTACAGTACCCGCAATGCCCCACAGGGACGCCTTGCGGACGATGAACGTCTTCACGTCCTTGTTCTTCATGGTTCCCGCAACGGCGATCGCGTACAGCGCGGCGATCGCAAACATGAAGCCCGTCCGCATGAAAAGCTGGGGAAAATAGGTCGGATTGAAGAACCCGTCAAAGAAGCTTCCGGTTTTCACCCAGGTACCGGGCGACAGCATGAACGCGAGAATGCCGGTGATGATGATCATGCTGATCCATGCGCCGATCGCGTAGATCAGGCCGATAGCCAGGTGCGTTTTTTTGTCGACCTTGCCAAAGGTATAATAATAGCTGTAGATGGCAACGACCTCGATCACGAAAAAAACCCATTCCGTGGCCCATCCCCAGACGTACGTGTGGATCAGGGCC
>JAJYYW010000084.1 GCA_021800575.1 bacterium | reverse complement strand
TACGGACTTGGTGAGGTGTTTCGGACCTGATGCGTCGGCAGCGATAAAGGGAAGGTTGATCTCCGTCTCCTTCAGGGTCGACAGTTCCATCTTCGATTTTTCCGCGGCATCCTTGACCCGCTGCATTGCCATCTTGTCTCCGGATATGTCGATTCCGGTCTGCTGCTTGAAATCTTCCACAAGCCAGTTGGACAGTATACGGTCTAAATCCTCGCCACCGAGGAACGTGTTTCCGTTGGTTGCCAGCACCTCGAACACACCCTCATTCAACTCGAGGATGGAAATATCGAACGTACCGCCGCCGAGATCGAACACGGCTATTTTCATGGTCTGACTCTTGTTCAGTCCGTATGTAAGCGATGCCGCCGTCGGCTCGTTGATGATCCGCAGCACGTTGAGCCCGGCAATCCTTCCTGCGTCCTTGGTCGCCTGTCTCTGGCTGTCGTTGAAATATGCGGGAACGGTGATAACCGCGTCCTCTATCTTTTCTCCGAGGAAATCCTCGGCATACTCCTTCATCCGGGACAGAATGTACGCGGACACCTCGGACGGACTCATTTTTTTGCCGCTGATATCCACCCACGCATCATCGTTGTCCGCCTGGATGATCTTGTAGGAGGCTATCTTCTTTGTTTGTTCGACTTCCGGGGCATTGAACTTCCTGCCTATCAGCCGTTTCACTGCAAAGATGGTATTTTCTGCATTCGTCACAGCCTGCCGTTTTGCAAGGTTGCCGACCAGGAGCGTTCCCTTATCGTTGATGGCCACCATGGACGGGGTCGTCCGCCCGCCTTCGGCATTCGGGATGACGACCGGCGTATCACTTTCCATATAGGCGACACACGAATACGACGTACCGAGATCAATACCAATCGTCCTTCCCATGCAGCCCCCTAACACCCGTACCGTGTGCCGGCCAATCGTCTGCTATGCCTGCTCATGAACATCCTGTGCTGCCGCCTTTTTTCCGACGACGACCTTCGCCGGGCGTATCAGCCGATCATTGTACAGATACCCCTTCTCGACTTCCCTGACGACAATGTTGTCTTCATACTCGGTGCTTTCTTCCATCCCGATGCCTTCATGGAAGTTCGGATCAAACACCTGTCCCACGGCGTTGATCGTAGTGACCCCAAAGCCCTCGATCACTTTTTTCAGCAGTTTCAGGGTGAGTTCGACACCCTCGAAGAGGCTGTCTTTCTGGGCATGTTTCTTGGAATATTCTATCGCCCGTTCAAGGTTGTCGATGACCGGAAGCAGTTCGCGTATCATGGTCTCGTATCCGTACTTGAGCTGTTCGAGCTTCTCCTTGTGGACCCTTTTTTTGTAATTGTCTATATCCGCTTCAGCACGCAACCACTTGTCTTTGTACTGAGCCGATTCCTTGAGTAGTTTATCGACCTGGTTTTTGAGATTACTCAGTTCCTCGGAAGCGGATTCCTCACCTGCCTGTACGGTGATCGACCCTTCTTCCGGCGCCGAAACGTCCTGTGCCTGCGTGGATGCCGGCTCCTCTCCCGCGGCCGCTTCCTGTTGTATATCTGCGGACTCCGGAGCAGAGGCGGTTTCCGGCGCCGGCCCGGATTCTGCAGTCTGTTCGCTTACCTGTTCTTTGTTCTTCTGTTCATCATTGTTATTGGGCATTGTCGTGTCCTTATTTCTTTTTTTCTTCTTGTAGGGCATACTCACTCCGTATCGTTCGCATCAAATGTTTTTTTCTTATCAAGCCCCTTGCATAATGTCAAGACACCGCGCGCACCCTCGATCGCCAGGCGCAACATCCATTCGAGATCTATCACAGAGTACAAAACCCTGCGGCGCACGAAACCTGCGGCACCCGCTCAAACCCTGCATACAATGAGCTGTAAACCATCTGCATGTAAGGGCCCCTTTTATATATTAATGGTGCGAAATATGGAGTCAAGTGCCGGAGAAATCAAAAAGATCAAGAACTTGCTTCTGCTTTGACAAGGCACGAATGTTTTGTTACTTTAACGCCATGTCATCGTCTTTCCGAGAGCGTGTACGCAGCGGCTTTGTGCGGGCAAAGCATCTTTCTCCCGTCAACATGTTCATGCGTATGAACATTACCGGCAAGATGCTGCTGGGATATGCCATTCTGATCATAACCTCCGTTGCCCTGTTCGCCTATGCAAAAACCAGTTTTCAACAATTCAACAGGCTCAACAAGAGTATTCTGACCATTGATATCGCCATACAAAAGGCAACCAACAGAATGCACGACGTGCTCATGGATCAGGACAATTATGAGAAACGCTACCTCATATTAAAAAGCGAGGACATGGAAGCACTGTTCTGGATGCGGGGAAAGGAATTCCGCACATGGCTGAAAACCCTCAACGATTTGAAGAACAGCAAAGGTCTTATGATTGAGGAAGTCCAGGAACTCCAGGAAACCGGTACCATAGACAGGCTGTACCGGGAATACGAAGAATTATTCACCCGGGAAACCGACCTGGTCAAAACAGGAAGGATGAAAAAGGCGTATGCACTTTCGAACGGCGGATTGAAGCACCTTGTCGACAGAATCTCACTCGTCCTGACGAGAATGTCCGCGAATGCCAAGAATTATGAGGAATTGAAAATGACGCGCATCAGTGTGCTGGGGCCGCGCGTCATGCTCCACGCTATTGTGCTCTGGTTCGTCAGTGCCGTGATCGGTATAGCCATCGGCTTTTTGGTGACCTACCATATAACTGCATCCATTCACCGGCTCATCACCGTCACGGAGCACATTGCCGAGGGAGACTTTGACTACGATCCGAAGATCAGGACATCCGATGAAATCGGGAGTCTTTCCAAAGCATTTATTTCCATGGGTAAGAGACTGAAAGTGCTTGAAAGTATGAATCTCGATGCCAGTCCCCTGACGCACCTCGCCGGAGGACTTGCCATCGAAAATATCCTGAAACAACGCATCAGCTCCGGAGATAAATTTGCATTCTTTCTCCTTGATATCGACAATTTCAAGGCCTTCAACGATCAGTATGGCTACGCACGCGGAAACCTCGTCCTGATAGAGACGGCACGAATCGTAGAAGCCGCGGTCAGAGAAAAAGGGCATCCCGGAGATTTTGTCGGACATATCGGCGGTGACGACTTTGTGGTCATATCGAAACCGGATAAAATACATGAGATCGGCAAAGAAATCATCCGTCAGTTCGATATGAATATGCCCGGTTTCTATGATCCAAAAGACCGCGAAACCGGCTATATCGTCGGCAAAAACAGGCAGGGGGTTGAAATAAAGTTCCCGATAATTACATTTTCGATAGCCGTCGTGACAAACGAACGGCGCCGGATAACTGATCCCATGGAGGTTTCGGAAATAGCGGCCGAGCTCAAGGATTATGCAAAAACGTTTCAAAAAAGTAATTATGTAATAGATAAAAGGATGAAAGAATGAAACACTATGGAGTGGTTCTTGCTTGCATTGTTGTTTTACAGTCATGCGCTACAGCCATCACGTCCAACCAGGCGCGTCTTTATCATGCCGATAATTTATTCAAAGCGCGCCGGTACGAGGCGGCGATCGCAGCGTACAGAAATGTCCTCAAATCGAACCCCGGTCCATCGGTTGCCGCAGATGCGCAGTTTTCCATAGCTTCCACGCTGGTATACTATGACAACCCGGCCCTCAACTATACCCAGGCCATGGATGAGTTCGGTAAATTCCTGACCTTGTATCCTCACGACGGCAGGTACGAGGAAGCACAAAGCTGGTACATGGTGCTGAAGGCACTCAACGAAACGAAACGGGAAAACGCTCTCCTGTACAAAAAAATTGAACAGCTCAAGCAGCTTGACATCCAGCGTGAACGCTCTCTGAGGTGATGCTATGCGCAAATTGATGAAATATCTGTTGATCGGAGCGGTCGTTTGTTACGTCATCATCCAGGCATGGTTTATCTGGCCTGAATACGGTCATAAACTAATCTACCGGTTTACGATATCGCCGCACACAACCCTTGGTCGCGATGCCGTTGTCCTGCATACCAATAAACTGTACGCGGGCATCGACAAATACGGGGGTATAAACTATCTCTCCAACGGCGCCTGGATAAACACCATAGCAGGCATTTCTGCACCGTACATCAGCTTCAGGAACCCTCTCGCACACCAGAAGCCTGCGTTTGATCAGATTCTGTATACCTCGTCCAGAACATTTACATCCGGTGCCGATGTTACCGCAGTAACCTTCTCCGGGTATTCGCGCCGGCATCCTTTCGTGCATGTCACGACGACCTACTCGATATTCAACGGATCTTCAGTCCTGATACATTCCCTGATAACATCATCAAAACCGGGCGTGCGTGCATGGGTCGGCGACCGGGTACAAACGAATACTCATTCGATATGGTTCTACGTGCCCGGTGTCGGAGATATCACGACAGGTCCACGCGACGCACTATCACCGAAACTGCCCTATATCGCGATGATCGGCAGGGCGAATCAGGTCATCGGTCTTTATTACCTCGACACCTCGGACCCCGATTATTTCTTCTATCAGTGGAACTGGATTGCGAGCCTGTACCAGGTAAAACTCGGTACAGATCCGTTGGACCTGTCCAGGGTCATCTCCACGCGCCCGGTCACCGGTATGGACTATCACAAGGTCGCCGATAGCCAGTACAAAGACTTCCTGTGCGCCCAGAGCGGCCTGAGCATCACCGCGTCACCTTCCAGCATCGTGACGGACTCCGGCAAGGACGTCCGGTATACCGTGTATGTTCACAACGTGACAGAAAATCCTCTCCGCCTCACCAGCATGGTGCTGTTTGCTCCGCGGGACATCACCACCAGCAGACCATACACATCCATAGAGGACACTATTGCTCCGGACGGTACCTCGGTGTTCGCCTTCATGATAAAGGCAATGAGAGGGGGAGATTTTTACCTATACCCTGCTGTCATCGTCAACGGAGACTACCGGGAGGGTCCATGGACCCATGTATTCTCCAACGGCCCGGGGTGGTACAGCGCAGACATGCACAACCATTCTGTGTACAGCTTTAATCCCGAAGACTATCCGGTCAGGGACATGACAGAGGCTGCACACGCCAAGGGACTTGATATTCTCAGCCTGACGGACTACAATACTTTTTCTCAGGCAGCGGCCTGCCGGGCGCAGTCCACTCCCGATTTCATGTGTATCCCCGGTGAGGAGATTGCGAACCCCCTGTGGGGACATGCAAACGCCCAGTTCATTCATAAACGGGTGCCTGAGTATTTGTCGCCCCAGCACTGGATCAACGATGTTCACGCACAGGGCGGAATGTTCTTCGTCAACCACCCCTACCTTTCCATGCGGAAATGGACGGACTGGAATTTCAAGGGCTATAACGGCATAGAAATTCTCAATGGAAACAAGATCGCCATGGATCCGGTCAACGTCAAGGCATTCGACAAATGGGACCAGTTGAACAGACAAGGCCTGCACCTGTTCGGCATTGCAGATTCGGATGCACATACGCCGTACGCTGTTGGCAGGTACAGAAATTATGTGTTTGCGACATCATTCACCCTGGCGGCAATCGAGCAGGGTTTTAAAAAGGGTACGTTCTACGTTTCCAACGGACCGATGCTCTCGTTTACGCTGAATAATGCACCGATGGGTTCCATACTAACGGTAAAGCAAGGAAGCACACTGCACATCCGGGCTTCCTATGATCCCTATACGCAGGCGCCTGAAAATGCACCTGACCTCCAGAAGATATTGCTGTTGAAAGACGGATATATCGTTGCATCATCCGACAATTCTCCTCTGAATTACTCATATCATGCCGATAAGCCGGCATTTTACAGGGTTGAAGTCTTTACCGGCGGCGGAGGATTTGCAGCTTCAAATCCAATCTGGGTTGATGTGAAAAACAAATAAAATCTGAGACGGGTAAGTTTGCTTATGCTCCTTATTCCGTAAACCGTCTGAGCGCAGGCCTTTTACAGCACGCCGGTGTTCTTCATGAGTGCAAGGACGTTATGCAGCGTATCGATCCTCTGTTTGATCAACTGGAATGCCATTTCACCGAGATCCCGGGCATGCTGCGGGTGTTCGAGCAGATCGCGGATCGCAGCACACAGTTCCTCCCGGTTCCGGACCATGATGCCGCCCTTGCCATCGAGCAGTGCAACAAAATCCTTTATCGTATCTGTGTAGTGGCCGTAGATAACCGGTTTCTTATGGATAACGACCTCGAGCAGGTTATGTCCGCCGACTGGCACCATGCTGCCGCCCACAAACACAGCATCACCGATGCTGTAGATATCGGCAAGTTCGCCGATCGTATCGAGAAGAATTACATCGACGGTCTCCGAAGCAATGGCAGGGTCCATGGACGATCGTTTGATATACCCCAGACCCGCCTGTCTGAGGATAGTTTCAACCTCCCCTGCCCTGTCGAGATGCCGCGGTGCAAGAATGAGAAGCGGTGCTTCTAACTCCCGGCGTATGGAAA
>JAJYYW010000083.1 GCA_021800575.1 bacterium | reverse complement strand
GGATTTGCCGCCGAAACGGAGAACGTCGAACAGTACGCGCGGGAAAAACTGCGGCAAAAAAACATGGACATGATCGTCGCGAACAACGTCACCGAGAAGAACAGCGGCTTTCAGGCGGATACGAATAAAGTTATCATCATCAGCAGGGACGGAGCCATAGAGGATTTTCCGCTCATGCGCAAGTCCGACCTTGCGGATGTTATCCTGGACCGGATCGCGTCGCTGTTCGCGACGAAATAAAACCCGGCAGTACACCGGTGGTGCACCAAAACCCTGTGCTTTGGGGTGAGCTTGCTTGTCTTCCGGGTCATCCGGCTGACAAAAAAAAGGCGGACCACCAGGTCCGCCCTTGATACGGCCGGCTCAAAAACGCCGGATGTCTTATTGCGGTTTCTCGAGTTCCTTGATCTCTGCCGGGGTGTAGCCGAGTGCCTTGAAGTTCATCACACTGTTTGCGGAGTGGCACTTGTTGCAGGAGAGCCCCACCTTTTTTATTGCGTGGTTGACAGAGATGTACGATGTGCCCGGGACCTGCATTGCCATCCACTCGCCGCTCCAGGTAAAGCCCATGGCTTCATACGGCTTCATGCCCGCGTCGATCGCTTCCTTGACATTGCCGGTCTTGTTGTACACCTCCCGGTTGGGTGCCAGCAAGGCGGGGAAGTCTTTCATTTCAGGATTGTCTTTCAAAAAGCCCATACCCGGCTCCTGCCACATCTTCAGTTTTTTGTCGAACAGCAGAACCTGCGTCAATGCACGCACCGGGTATATCTTGGCGCCGGGCGACTTGATACTCGACACCTGGAATGCCATCCAGCTCTGGACGTCCTCGTGTGTCTTCGTGTTCGCAACCCTCCAGATGTAGTCCGGATGGCCCATTGTTATTTTGACCGTGGGAACGTACAGCCCCTTGATCGAGGGGATCTTGTCGTACTTCGAGAGCTCGCTGTATTTGCCGTTGATAGTGTCCTTCACCGGTTTGCCCCAGTTTTCATACGATATGCCGGCAACGACCGGTATGTGGCACGTTTGGCACGCTATCTTGGATATATGTTCGTTCAGTATCCTGCCGACCTTGCCCCGGTGCGGTGTATCGCCATGGCAGTTTGAACACGTAACTTTGACATTCGGAAGATCGTTGGCCGCCATATCGGATTCGTACTGTCCCTTGGGCATCTTGTGGTGCTCGGTGACATGACAGGTTATGCACTGGAGTCCCGCCTTGGCATGAACATCGGTCTGCGGTGTGTACGGCGTGCCCCGCTTGTAGTCGTAGGAAAATGCATGCTCATGGCATCTCAGACAGGCTTCGTTGGTCGGTGTCTTCGTTATGCTCAGGGCCGCCTTGAGGGACTTGTCCTCGCCCCAGTGCGTTCCGGTTGCATCCGTAACGAGGGTCTTCCGGTCATGCATATTGTAATCCTTTGCATGGCAAACGAGGCAGTCCACGGTGTTCGCCTGTGCCTGGGTCGGTGCTGCTCCCGGAGGCAGCGGCGGCATCGGCAGGCCTCCAATGTGGCAAACGCCGCACCCGGCTGCCTGAACGGTAAACGTGCCGTTGGTCGAGGCTGTCCAGTTCGCCAAGGTGGTAGAACCGGCAAGCGCGCACTCCCGGTTGACCATGCCCCACCATGAGCCATTCGGGAGTCCCTGAACATTTCTGATCGGTGTTGACATGTGCCAGTGGACGGTCTGTGTTATCTCGTTCAATGCTTCGGGATGGCACATCGCACACGTCTGTGCTCCCTGGTACCCGGTTTCCTTGATTGTTTCAGCGCCGGGGTGCACCCAGCCCTTCAACAGGCCGCTGCCGGTTGATGCCGAGGCTATCCCCGTCAGGAACAGCAGTGCTGTTACCGTAATTCCTAATCGTTTCCCCATTTCAATTTCCTCCTATATTTTGAAATATAACTAATCTATCGAAGAACGGCGGTAACCTGTCAAGCGAATGGTCGTTGAATGGTTTTGGATTGTTTTTTTCGGACGGACGGGGATGTCTCTGCACAGGTGCCGTTGGGCTTGCATTCTTCGCCATTGCGTATTATGAATAATCATATACCCATAATAAAGGAGCTGAAGATGGAAATAGAGCAGGTCAACGAACTCGAACATAAGATCAGGGATCTCATAGATAAGTATTCGGCATTACGGGAGGAAAACAGTTCTCTGAAAGCCAAGGTGGAAGATATGGAACGGGAACGGGAGGAGCTGGTACGGTTCAAGCAGGAAGCCTTGTCGAGAGTCGACAAGATATTGACCACGCTCAACGAGGTGAGCATTTAGAGCACGTAAAGGCGGGGGCTGTTGAAGAAACCGTACACCATAAATATTCTTGGCATAGAGCTCATTGTCATGAGCGAGGATGAGCCGGAGTACGTGGGCAGGGTTGCTGCGTATGTTGAGGAGAAACTTAAATCCGCAATGAATGATGCCAACATGTCGGATACCGCGGTCCTTTCTGTTCTTGCTGCACTGAATATTGCAGACGAGTTGTTCAAGACCGAAAACAAGTACAAAGAAAGGATCCTGTATCTCGAGACCAAGATCGAGGAATTGATCAAGATGATAGAGACAAAGGTCACGGTATGATAATGTCCCTGCTTGTGCGCGTGATGGATCTTACTTTTTTTAGACCCTTAACTATTCAGAATGGAGACTGTCCCTTATTGCGGATAGCAAGCCTCTCGCGGAAGAGGAAGCATGAAGCAATAACATGGTTTCCCCCTGGCAAACCAGGTCTGAAAAAAGATTCACACGGCATGATGGCGGGGACTTTTCTTTCATAACGTGTTCACCCCCGGTACATTGGATCAGGCTATGGACAACAAAGGAGCTATACGGAGCAGCATGCTTGAGTGCAGAAAAGCGATTCCTCCGTCACAGTATGCGCACTTAAGCAGGCAGATTCAGCTCCTGTTTCTTGCATCGGATATCTATCGGGAAGCCCGGACACTGATGCTCTATGTGCCGGTCCACAATGAGCCCGGCACGGCGCTGATCATTGCCAGGGCATGGCGGGATCATAAGACCGTGTTGCTGCCGTCGGTCAGGAACGGCCGCGTTTGTCCGGTGTATTATCCGAAGGATGCGCCGCTCAAGCAGGGACACCATAAGGTGCAGGAACCCGTTGCGGCGCAGGAGTATGCCGGCAACGAGATCGATGTGGTGGTCGTTCCCGGTATCGCCTTTGACCCGCGGGGGAACAGAATAGGATACGGAAAAGGGTACTATGATAAATTTCTGGGTGAGTTGGATCAACGGACAATAAAAGCTGGTTTTTCATTCAACCGGTGCCTTGTTGAGGGCATTCACGCGAACACGTGGGATATCCCGGTCGATATGATCGTTACAGAAACCGGTATTCAGATAAAGGAGCAGATTCTATGATAAACCTATGGACGGCAGTTGGTATCGGCGTCGCAGGTGCGATTGCCGGATACGTGATTGCTACGTACCTCAATAAAATTATCGGGCGTTCGAAGCTGCGGCAGTCGGAACAGAAAGTGCAGGAGATGCTTGATTCGGCAAAGCTGCAGGCGGAATCCATCAAAAAAGAGGCGGCGCTGTATGCGCGGAACAATCTTCTCGAGCTGAGAGCCGATTTTGAGAAGGAAACAAAAGACCGGCGGCAGGAACTCGTTTCACTGGAAAAGAGGCTGTTGCAGAAAGAGGAATACCTCGAGAAAAAAGAGGACATTATCGCCAAAAAGGAATCGGATATCATACGGCGGGAACGGAACATAAGTATCACGGAACGGAACCTTGCAACCAGGGAAGAGGAGTATAAAAAGAAATTCAACGAGATCAGCCTTGAGCTCCAGCGGATATCCGGTCTGACAACGGATCAGGCAAAACAGATGCTCATGGAGAGCGTGCAGGAGCAGGCAAAACACGATATCGGCAGGATGCTCAAGCAGCTCGAAGAGGAGGCACAGCAAACCGCCGAGAACAAGGCAAAGGAAATAATATCGATAGCCGTACAGCGGTATTCCGGCGAGTACGCCCAGGAGCGGACCGTGACGACTGTCGACCTTCCGAATGACGATCTGAAGGGCAGGATCATAGGGAGGGAAGGACGCAACATTCGTGCTATCGAGGGAGCGACCGGGGTCGATATCATTGTGGACGACACCCCCCAGGCAATTGTCATATCCGGCCACGACCCGGTAAAACGCGAGATAGCCCGGCTTTCCATAGAGAAGTTGATAGCGGACGGGAGGATTCACCCCGGCAGGATTGAGGACATCGTCAACAAGACCTCACAGGAAATCGATAAAAGCATGCGGGAGGCAGGAGAGCGGGCAATGTTCGATCTCGGACTCCACGGCATACACAGCGAGCTGGTGAAGCTGGTCGGTAGATTGAAATACAGAACAAGCTATGCCCAGAATGTCTACCAGCATTCCATGGAAGTGGCGTTTATCCTGAGCATCATGGCCGGAGAACTCGGTCTGAACATAAAACATGCGAAGCGTGCGGGTATCCTCCACGATATCGGCAAGGCGGTGGATCACGAGGTCGAGGGCTCACACGCGGTGATCGGGGCCAATCTCGCGAAAAAATACGGAGAACCGCCGAAAGTTGTCGAAGCCATAGAACAGCACCACAACGATACACCGGCAAGCCTTCTCGGCATTCTTCTGCAGTCTGCGGATGCGCTGTCAGCCGCTCGCCCGGGTGCACGCAGGGAGATGTACGAAGCGTACGTCAAACGGCTCCAGGATCTTGAGCGGCTGTCGACTTCGTTTGACGGTATCGAAAAGGCCTACGCCATTCAGGCGGGCAGGGAAATACGGGTCATCGTGTCTCCCGAGAAAGTGAGCGACGATGAAATACCGCTCATCAGCAAACAGATCGCAGACAGGATAGAAAAGGAAATGAGCTACCCGGGCACCATCAAGGTAACCGTGCTGCGGGAAACACGGGCATCGGTGTACGCCAAGTAAGAACCTCGATGAATATTCTCTTTATCGGAGATATCGTTGGCAAGCCGGGCAGGCACGCTGCTGCGGGCCTGCTGCCCGCGTTACAAGAAAAATACGGCATTACCTATACCATAGCAAACGGGGAGAACGCCGCGGGCGGATACGGCATTACGCCTGATATTGCACGCGCATTGCTGAACATGGGGGTCGACCTCATCACAACGGGGAATCATGTGTGGGAACACAAAGACATCATCCCGTACATGTCGGGCAGTGATACGGTCCTCAGGCCGCTGAACATTTCACCGCTGGCGCCCGGTGCTGGTGTTGCCGTCCTCCGGAAAACCGGGGAACAGCCCCTTGCGGTCATCAACCTTATCGGCAGGGTTTTTATGGCACCGGCAGAGTGTCCGTTCCATACCGCACTCCAGGCGCTGGCGGCACTGCAGCAGGACCACCCCGATGTAGTGCACATCCTCGTCGATTTCCACGCAGAGGCGACCTCGGAGAAGCAGGCACTGGGATGGTTTCTCGACGGCAGGATAACCGCCCTGTTCGGTACCCACACGCATGTGCAGACATCGGATGAGTCCATTCTGCAGCAGGGTACGGCGTATATGACGGATGCCGGGATGACCGGTGTCATCGACGGCATCCTGGGGATGGACCGGGAACAAATTATCCAGCGGTTTACAACATCCGTGCAAAAGCATGCGGATGTGGCAAAAGGGAAAGAAGAACTTCAGGGTGTCGTGGTCCGCACCGATGATGCGGGAAAGGCGGTTTCCGTGCTCCGTATAAAGGAACAGCTATGAACATGGTCAAGGCATTGAAACGGCCTGCTCTTGCAGGGCTGTGGCTCAGGAGGGCTGTCCCGGTGTACGTCGTTCTGATCGTGTCGCTCGTGGCAGTCAAGTTCGGCCTGACTGCATACCTGCAGCACAAATATCCCCCGGTTGTGAAGAACGACAGGGTGTTCGGCGTGCGGCTTCCGTTCCTCCATAAGGTGTACCATGACCGGTGGCTTGTTGAATACGACAAGTGGTCTTTGTACGCGTATATCCTTGTTGCAGGTTTAGCGGGAGTATGGATGCTGGTTCTTCTGAAATCGACAGCAGAGCGGGCGAACGGGCTGGTGCAGGAGGCCCTGGAAAAGGCGGAAAATGCCCGGACACACAATGAGCTGTCCCGTTCCATGTATAACCTCAAGGTCGCAGCATCGTACAGTCTTGACGAGTCGCAGAGACAGGATCTGCACCAAAAAATAGAACACCTGAAATCCCGCCTGTCCGCGAGGCCCGCAGCGTTCCCGCCGGCCGGGGGCGTGGAGCACCTGGCGGACCCCGGTAAAACCGTGGTCAGACAGTCGCCGGTTCCGGAAGATACCTTAGTGCAGCGATATCACAAGATTGAGAAGCTCGGGCAAGGTGCCATGGGGATTGTCTGGCTTGCCGAGGACAGGGTGCTGGAACGGCGGGTAGCGGTCAAGGAATTACCCGTCCACATTGCAGAGGATAGGGAATTTAAGGAGCGGTTTTTCAGGGAGGCAAAGATACTTG
>JAJYYW010000082.1 GCA_021800575.1 bacterium | reverse complement strand
TCACTCCGTTGATTGTTCCCAGTTCGCCTTCGAGCTTTGCCATGGTGGCCATCACGGCAGGGGAGTTGATGTCCCCATGCACTAGGATCTGGAGCACGAACACACCGCCGAAATTCTTCACGGCCTTTGCGGATGTCTTGCGGACGATGGAATCAGCCTTGAAAAACTTCGTGATGTGCGTTTCCGTATTGATGTCTTTTACCCGCACGATCGCAAGGACCGCAAGCCCGATGCCGATGGTCAGGATGAGGTAGTTGTGCCGCTGTACCCATGCCGAGAGGTTCTCGAGCAGATGGTCGAACTTGCTTTTCTTGCTGAGGATCTCCTCCTCCTTGCCCCGGTGCCTGAGCGTGAGCAGGGCAGGGACCAGCGTGACGGAGAGCAGCATGGAGAGCAGGATGCCGAGACCGGCGAATATGCCCGCCTGTTTAACCTGGATGATCGTTGACGATATGTTCGCAAAAAAGCCCATGGCAGTTATCAACCCGATGAACAGCATGGGTATGCCGAGCTCCTTGATCATGCCGTTGAGGGCCCGCTCGTTGTTCTTCGTGTGCCCGAGCAACTGGTAGTAGCGCGTCATGATATGGATACTATAGATGCTGCCGAGCGCTATCAGCAGGGTGGGCATGCCCACGGAGAGCATGGTGAACGGCGTATGCGTGATGCCCATGATACCCACGGTGAGCACGATGGCGATCAGGGCAGGCATAAGCCTCAGGATAACGCTGATGAAGTTACGGAACAGGATGAACATGATGATGACATTGATCAGCAGTGCGAGGGGCAGCAGCTTACCGAGGTCGTGATGGATGGCCCTGCTGATAAGGTCGTTGTCGACCGGCACGCCGATCAGGTAGATGTCCTCGGGTCCCTGGTACGGCTTGATGAGCGTGTTGATCTGGTGGACCAGTGCCTCGCTGTTGATGTCCTTTTTGATCTGGCACAGGATAGCAAGGGCCTTGCCGTTCGGAGAGATGAGGTTGCCCCGGTACAGTGAATTCGACAGTGCGGCCTGACGCAGCGCCTCCAGTTTCTGCGGATCGCTGGGTATGTGTTCCATGAACTGCGAGATGTCGAGCTCCCCGTGCTGGGCCGTGATGTCCTGGACGTTGGTCAGGCTTTCCACCCGGTTTAACTCGGGGAGCGCCTCGAGCTTGCCGGTTATCGTTTTCAGTTTTTCAAGGCTTGTATGGGTGAACAGCTGCGGTCCCTCCATGACGACCAGGAAATAGTCCGTGCCGCCGAAGCGTTTGCCGATGCTGTTAAACAGCGCAACCTGGGGATCGTGCTCGGGCAGTGTCTTCATGATGTCGTCCTGGACCGGAACTCCGATTGCGAAGTAGCCCGCTATGGCCGTCAAGAGGCCGATCACAATGATCACACGCCACGGATATTTCATTGCTATCTGAACTAATTTTTTCATAATGCCTTTGCATATAGAGGATATCACGGTAGAATGCAAGCAAAGTTGACACGATTATCAAAAGATCGGGCATTTATCCGGAGTCCGGTCATAGTCAACAATCATGATGTGGTAGCTCTCTTTTGCGTTTTCCAGGAAATGCGCCATGATGCTGCGGCGATTGTTCGATGGTCTTTAATAAGCAATATGCCTGGTTAGTGAGGATGTCCCGGTACTGATCATCACGACCAGGGGACAAGAAAGTGAACGGGACATGGCTCTTGCTCTGGGAGCAAACGGGTATGTAACAAAACCAATCAATTTTCTTGAGTTTAAACAGACGGTCATTAAATTTATAAAGAGCAGACCCGCGGTGCCGGCATAAGGTTACAGGGGTACGGCGGTTCCGAAGAATGCGATAGCCGGGAGGAGCGAAGATGGGCAGATATAAGGCAGGATTGGTACTGCTGGCGGTTGTGTTGAGCGCAGTTTCCGCGCATGCATGTACGGATGCTGCACGTCGGAAGAATGCAGGGGATAAGAACTCCGGGAACATCCAGACAGAACAGCACAATACCGGCGGCAAGGATGATGCAGCCGTGGATTCGTGTGCAGGCCCGGCGGCGCTGTTGAGCGAGCTCGACCGGCCCACGGTCAGCGACAGCGTGTGTTCGGTCAGGAAAAACCACGTTATCGCGGAGTTCGGGTACGATTACCAGGTTGAAACAGGAAACACGCTGAGTACGCTCCAAACCTTTCCCCAGGCAGAACTCCGCTACGGAGTTGGACATCGGGTCGAGCTAAAACTCTTTCCTCCCGATTACCTGATCCAGGCAATGGACACGGCCGGGAGGACCGGTACAGCAAACGGTTTTGGCGATGCCGGGGCCGGGGTCAAGTATGAGTTTGGGTATGGGGAGAAGTATGGCTTTGCGGCGGATACTGCAGTGACGTTTGCATCGGGTTCCAAGGCGTTTACGGCGAACGGGACCGGGGTCACGGTGAACGGCATATTCGCGTACAATGTGAATGAAGACATCGGCATCGGCGTGCAGGTCGGGCTGTCCCATGTGTTCGGCCCCGTTTTTTCAACTCAGCAGTCGTCGCTGAACCCCATCATCGTCGTGACCGATCAGTTAAACGAGATAACGAGCGCGTTACAGCTGTACGCGGAATGTTACAATACCATCGATCTCATGCACGGAACAGGGGTGGCATCTTTTGTCGATGCAGGGGTGCAGTATCTTGTCTTCCGGAACGTCGAAGTCGATGCCGAGGCCGGGCACAATCTGACCAATCTTCCCTCTCATAACACCACCTATGTCGGCTTCGGAACAGGCATCGAGTTTTAAGACCACGGCAGCGTGTTCCCGGGCCGGGTGCCCGCTTATCTGAAGATCAACAGGGACACGATGATGCCGGCGGCGAGCAGAATGACAGGGTTGACCTTCGTGTACACAAACAGGACGAGCGCAGCCAGGGCAAACAACGCCGTCTTATAATCCGTGATATTGGCTTTGGCGAGCTGTGCAACAACGAGGGCGAGCAGTCCTATGAACGATGCGAGGATGCCCTTCAGTGCCGCCGTCACCCACGCATTGTCCTTATACCGTACGAACGGCCGGGCGACCAGCGCGACCAGTATGGTTGAGGGCAGGAATATGGAAGCCGTGGCGGTGAGCGCACCGAAGAGGCCGCCCACCTTGTAGCCGATAAAGGTGGCGGTGATCACGACAGGGCCCGGTGTTATCTGTCCCATGACAATGCCGTCAGAGAACTGTTTCGGCGTGAGCCAGTGAAACGTGCTGACCACCTCCTTGGAGATGAACGGAAGCATGGTATAACCGTTTCCAAAGGTCAGCAGGCCTATCTTGAACAGGTTGCCGTTCATGAGCGCGATGTTTGGCGCAAGGGCATAGATGATCGTGTTGATAACGATCAGTACGACGATCAGCCAGGCAACCCATGCATTGCTTTTCACAAAACCGGTGACGTCAGACAGGGACAGCGGTTTGAGGTGCACACCGGATACCTGGAGTTGTTTCCGGTAGATACCGTAGGCAAACATGAGGATGATACCGATCAGCAGGATCAGGACGATGTTCACGTTGAGGAGCAGGAGTCCCAGCGCCACCGCAGACACACCGAGACACAGGGGGTTTTTTACACCCGTCTTGTAGATGTCGATCATGACCTTGATGATCAGGGCTATCATGATGGCAGAAAGCCCCTGCAGGACCTTCTGGATCAGGGGGAGCTGTCCGTACTTCATGTACAGGGCGCTGAGAACGACCATGAGCAGAAACGATGGTGCTATGAAGAACGCCATGGCCAGAAACGCGCCGCGGGTTTTTTTCATGAGGAAACCGAGGTATGAAACAAAATCCACGAACACGGCACCGGGCATCACTTCGCCCACGGCAATGCCCTCGGTTATATCTTCGTGCTGCAGCAGACCGAGTTTCTCCACGAACAGGTTCCGGGACATGGTATATACCATGGGGCCATACGAGAAGCCGATGAAAAAAAAGTATTTCCACAGGGCGTTCCATGCCGCGATTAGCCGTTTCATCATCTTAATGTCCTATGGTCCCGAGCCCGGTCAGCGTCAGGTAAACACTCACTGTGCTCAGGCTCGGTGTGAGCGGCCGCTGGATGTATGAGGCATCGATGCTCCAGCATTTGGCGCTGGTACCGAAGCGTATCCCGTAGACCACCTGTATCATGGAGTGGTCATAGAACGAATAGTTTGCACTGCCGTACAGGGACAGGTGACCACTCAGGGCGAAGTTTAAATAGGCATTGATACTGTTGACCATGCTGCGCAGGTACGAATACCCCAGGGAGAGGTTGTCGCCGCGCGTATCGCTGGCCGACTCAATCACCGATGTCTGGGTAAGACTCAGGGTCGCCGGATCAACGGACATGTTGATGTTCGTACTCAGAAATTTGGGCGGCTGGAGCACCAGTGCGAAGTCTATGGGGAGCATCGGCTTGATGGGTTGGACAGTGCCGGTCAATGTTTGTGCCGTCGGAAGAAGGTTGTATCCCGAAGTAATATCGAACCTGCCGATGACGGGATAGGAGACCATGTTTTCGTACTGCTTGACCTTTCCGATAAAACTGTTGCGTATGCCGAACTCGACGACCCTCGATTCAAGCGGAGAGTTCTCGACCTCATCGAAGGCGTACTGCTCATTGCTGATCAGCGTGTGATTGGCCGTGATGCCGATGAACGGCTCGACGATGTGCTTGACTGCCTTGAGCGTACCGAGGTGCAGGGGCAGGACCCGGGAAAGCTTGGTCGATGCCTCGGCGGCGAGGTGCGAGGACAGGATATTCCCGGGCTTGTAGATACCGTAAACGCCGGCGTTGTAGAAGTACGCCCGTGCCTGGGCCTCGGCGTTGAAGTACAGGTAATGGCCGATTGTAAACGGCATATAGACGGCCGGGACCAGACCGTACCGCTGTCCCTTGGGAAGCGAAGGATCGCTGCGTATAAAGTTTTCGATCGTGGTGTTGAATTCTCCGTACAGGGGCAGTACCTTGTACAGCCGGACCGGGAAGTAACTGAACGAGCCGAAGGGGAGCTGCTGCAGGGTTGCATCGTTATTGGGTGCCCACATGTTTTCAAGGTATATCAGCGAGCCGATGGCATCCGCGTCGTTAAAATTTCTCTGCAGGGTAAACATGGATTCCACGTACTCCACCGAAGACTGCTCCAGCAGGGTGTTAAAATCCGTGAGATACTCCCGGTCGCTGTAGTAGTTGAGCAGGCCCTTTGAGAAAAAGCCTGCAACCAGGTCTTGGTAATAATTCGCTCCCAGGAAAAAGCGGTCTCTCTTATATGACCGGAAAAGCTCCTTAAAGTACTGGGCATCAACTTCCCCCTTGTCTTTCTCGTTGAGCGCGTACCGGTACTGTCCGCCGACTCCGAGCCCCCGCTGGGTCATTGCGTTGAGAGAAAAGGTGGCGTCCTGGTTCTGGGAGATGGCCCAGAAGTAGGGGATGCTGATCGAAAACCCGTTCACCCCCGAATAGGAGTACTGCGGGATCAAAAATCCCGATGCCCGGGTCGTTTTCACCGGTATGGTTGCAACGGGTATATAGAGAACAGGAATGTTCTTGACCTTGAAAAACGCATCCTTCAGGCTCGCATACCCGCCCAGGGTCGCATCGATATGCTTTGCGGTAATGTCCCATGCAGGCCTGTTGAGGTCGCACTTGCACGTGGTCAGGGAGCCGTCTTCCACGATAAAGTGGACGTTGGAAAGTTTTTTGATCTCCTTGCCCTTGATGGTATAGGTACCGTTGTCGATGTTGATATAGCCGTTGTGGACGACCCCTGTCTGCTGGTTCAGGGTTATATTCAGCTTGTCCGCACTGAGGTGCTCGTTGCCGACAGACCAGTTGACGTGTCCCTGTGCAGCAATGTCTTCCGTTTTTGAATTGAACCGGATCTTGTCTGCGGACACCGAAGCATTCCCCTTTTCAATGTGCACATGGCCCTGTGCATCGTAGACACCGGTCTTGTCATCATACATGACGCTGTCGGCACTGAATTTTATGATGCCCTTCTGCGTCAACAGGGAAGACATCTCCAGTGCCCGGGCGCCCGGTACGGTGACCAGACAAAAAAACAGTACTATGCATACCGCAAACTTCATAGAGAGCAATTACCATACACAGCATGGTTTGTTCAATACAAAGAGAAAACGTGCGCTGTGCCCGGTCCGCGTTCCCCGGACGTTCCGGATACGGACTTGTTTTTTGCCGGAACGGATTATAGATTATGCTCATTCAGGAAAGGTTCATCTGCCCGGCATGTTATGAGAAAAGGAGGAGGTATGAAGCAGAAGGTTTTGGTCATCGTTTCGACGGAGAACAAGGAAAAGGCGCTCGGCGCGCTGGTGTTTGTGCAGAACAGCATCAAGAATAAACGGTTTGAAGACCTCAAACTGATACTGTTCGGGCCGAGCGAGAAACTGGCCTCGACGGACCAGGCGCTGAAATCCATCATTGCAGACATCGTTTCCATGAACAACAGCCCTGTTGCCTGCAAAGCCATTTCCGATATGCACAACATCGGCAACGAGTTGACATCCATGGGGTTTAAACTGGAGTACGTGGGCGACCCTATCGGTCAGTTTATCAACGACGGCTACGTACCAATGGTGTTTTAGGCTG
>JAJYYW010000081.1 GCA_021800575.1 bacterium | reverse complement strand
ATACTTTTCAGGTTCTTTTACGAATTTGTCCTTGCATCCCTTTGCACAGAAGTAGTAGGTTGTTCCCTTGTACTCATGCTTCTCCGGTGCAAGCTTTTCGTCAATGATCATCTTACAGACAGGGTCTTCATGCTTTGCCATGGTAACCTCCTTTTTTTTAAGGTTATACACTCAACCGCATAAATACAAGTTATGATGGATAAAAAAAGGGCGGGTAGACATGCCCGCCCCGTTGATGTGCCGGCCGGTATTACTTGCCGTGCATACCGTTCATGCCCGGTCCCATGCCGCGCTGGTCATGGGCTGGAGCGTTCATGTTCATCTGGTGCTCCATCTGCTCGTTGCGGTTCTGGTTCATGTTTTGGTGTTCCATCCGCTGCTGATTCTGCACCTTGTTCCTGATCTGCTCCTGTGCCTTTGTTTGGCCCTGCTTGCCTGTTTGTTCCTGGATCCTGATCTGCTCCTGTGCTTTTGTCCGCTCCTGGGTTCTCAAGTGGTCCTGGGTTTTCAGCTGGTCTTGGGCCCGTTTTTGGTCCTGTGTCCTCAACTGATCCCGTGTCCGGTCTCTTGTCTGGTCCTGGAGCTGCGTCTTATCCTGTGTCTGCGTCCTTGTTTGGTCAGCAGGAAACGCTATCCCGGTTACAAGAAGAGAAAATGCAAGTGTGCCGATGGCGGCAAACGTTTTATTCATGGTACTTCCTCCTTTATGGTTTAGACAAACCTCACATTAAAACGTAACAGCTAATCCCAGGGTAACTGTCGAAATGCTCGATGTAACGTAGTTCAATGACGTGGAGCGGTTCATAGTGCTGCCCGTGTTCCCTCCCATACCCATCGCCAGGGGGCCCATGGTGCCCCTGCCGGATGATGCGCCGGAGAGGTTATTGACCGGGTTGGTTGTTATGCCGGCCGATAGCCGGTAGAGCGCGTACACGCTGAAATGGTTCAAAAACGTATAGGAGGTGCCGAGAGCGAGCTCTGCATCCTGTTGTGAAATGGCGGAACTGACGGACGTATCGGCTGTTCCTCGCGCATAAAGACCCCAGTCAGAAACAGGGTACAGGTACAGTCCGAGAAACCCGCCCAGAAAACTGCCGGGACCCTCAACGTAATAATACACGGGGCCCGCACCGATGCTGAAGATGCTGGTCAGGTCATACCTGCCCTCCAGCCGTCCTGAGACAGAATAGTAGCCGTCTGTGTCGGATGTTGCTCCGAACGTATAGTTAGCTATCCCTCCGATCTTCCATTTCCTGCCCACCCGCTGATAAAGGTCTGCGTATATGATATGGTACTGCTCAGTCCCGGTCGATGACGTTTGAGGGACACCCCATTCGTGTGAATAGCCTGCAGACAGGTAGGTCCTGGAGGATGGCGCATACCCGAGCTTGCCGTATAGCGTGTAGTATGTTTCGTCCTGATTCGTGAATGAAACATCGCTGCCGACCCCTGGATAAAAATCGGCGTGTGCAGAGGCCGTACAGACCATCAGCACGAAACATATTCCGAGGACGGCTGGTAACCATACCCCAAAAGCCCTCATCCTGCCCGTCCCCCGCAGGGGGGAAAAACTGAACCTCCCCGCCTTGTGCGGGCACACGCCAGAAGGGCGGGTCAGGGCAAGGGCGACGACTTTGTTCGCATTGAGCATACACCGTTCATCGTAAGAAGCTGTCCATACCGGATGTCTCATTTCATCTCCTCTTTTTTCTGTGGCGGCAAGTACCGCTGTTTCCAGTACAGGTAGATCACCGGATATACCACGAGCTCCATGACCGCGGACGTAAAAACGCCGCCGATCATGGGCATTGCTATGCGCTTCATGACATCCGCCCCGCTTCCCGAACTCCACATGATCGGCAGCAAACCTGCAATAATTGCAAACACCGTCATCATCTTCGGCCGTATCCTCTGTACCGCACCTTCCATGATGGATCCTTTCAGATCCTCACGGGTATTCATGGTACCATTGTCCTTCCACGTATGATAAGACTCATCAAGGTACACAAGCATAACAACCCCTGTTTCCGCATCGACGCCCGCAAGGGCAATAATACCCACCCACACGGCTACACTGAGTTCATAGTGCATCAGGTACAGTCCCCAGATGGCACCGGTGAGGGAGAACGGGACTGCGAGCATCACGATCAGCGCCTCTGTTACGGAGCGCTTGTTGAAATACAGGAGCAGGAACACGATGAACAGGGTCAACGGGATCACCAGCAGCAGGGTTTTTTTCGCGTGTTCCATGTATTCATACTGTCCCGTCCACACGAAGGTATAGCCTGCCGGGAGCAGGCCCTTTTTTATGATAGCATCATCAACGGCCTTTTGTGCACGCTCGACGTACCCGCCGATATCGCTCGTGGTCAGATCGACGTACACCCAGTCGGACAGCATACCGTTCTCGTCACGGATCATCGGCGGACCGTTGACCCTGACGATGCGGGCGAGCTCGCCGATCGGTATCTCGGCACCCGAGGGTGTGGGAACAAGGATCATCCTGAGGCTGTCGGGGTTATCGCGGAGCTCACGCGGGTAGCGGAGGGCTATGGCGAACCGTTCGCGTCCCTGGATGACCTTGCCGATGGTCATGCCACCGATGGCGGTTTCAATCACGTCGTTCACAGCATCGACGCTCAAGCCGTACCGGGCCAATGCCCGGCGATCGATGTCGAAATTAATATAGTGTCCTCCGACCGCCCGTTCGGCAAACACGCTCCTCGTCCCCGGGACCTTGTTGAGGGTTTCTTCGAGCATCTTGCCGAGGTTCTCCATCTCGGAAAGGCTGGGACCGTAGATCTTAATGCCGACCGGTGTGCGAATGCCGGTCGTCAGCATGTCGGTTCTGCCCTTGATCGGCATGGTCCACGCGTTGGTCAGACCCGGGACATTGATCGCCGCATTCATTTGATCAATTAAGGACGTCCACGTCACACCCTTTGGCCATTGCGACTGCGGTTTGAGGTTGATGATGGTCTCTATCATCTCGAGCGGTGCTGGATCAGTCGAGGTATCCGCCTTCCCTGCCTTGCCGAATACAGATGCCACCTCGGGAAATGACTTGATGATCCTGTCCGTGACCTGTAGCATCTGCCGCGCCTGGGTGATCGAGACCCCGGGCAGGGTGCTCGGCATGTACAGGATCGTCCCTTCGTTGAGCGGGGGCATAAACTCGCTGCCGAGCCGGGAGAATGGGAAGACGATGGATACGATGATCAGGATCGCAGCACCGAGGATGATCTTTTTGTGCTTCAGGGCGAACGAAGCAACGGGATGGTAGGCCCTGATCATGATGCGGTTGAGGGGGTTTTTTTCCTCGGGGGTTATCGTACCGCGGATAAACAGGGTCATGAGCGTGGGTCCCAGGGTAATGGACAGGAACGCCGCAAACAGCATGGAGAAGGTCTTGGTGTACGCGAGCGGTCTGAACAGTTTTCCCTCGGGCCCGGTCAGGGCGAAGATCGGCAGAAACGAGACCGCGATGACCAGCAGGGAGAAAAACAGCGGCCTGCCGACGAGTTTTGCTGCGCGGATGATGATCTCCTCGCGTTTCTGCTGCGTCAGGGCGTGCTCATGTTCGAGAAACTTGTTTG
This sequence comes from bacterium, assembly GCA_021800575.1. GTDB lineage: Bacteria > JAMCPX01 > JAMCPX01 > JAMCPX01 > JAMCPX01 > JAJYLM01. The sequence goes on along the minus strand of JAJYYW010000081.1, from coordinate 3,067 downwards.
CATTCTCTATCATGACGATTGATGCGTCGACCATGGCGCCGATCGCTATTGCTATACCGCCGAGCGACATGATGTTGGACGATACGCCGGCGTAGTACATGCCGATCAGGGCCATGAGTATGGCGAGGGGCAGGATGATGATGGCGACGAGCGCGCTGGTAACACTGTAGAGAAATATGATGGAAACGATGCTCACGATGATGCTTTCCTCGATGAGCTTTTCACGCAGGGTGGCAACGGATCTCCCGATCAGGTTCGACTGATCGTAGACGATCTTGAGCTGTACACCCTTCGGGAGGGACGGTGTGATCTCCTGTATCTTTTTCTTCACGTCGTTGAGGATCTTGTACATGTCTGCTCCGTACCGGACAATGACAATCCCCCCGACCACATCGCCCTTGCCGTCGTAGTCCGCGATGCCCCGCCGCATGACCGCGTCATACTTGATGTCCGCAATGTCCTTCAGCAGGACCGGGGTGCCGTGCGCGGATGCAAAGACAACGGTGTTGCCCAGATCGTTCAGGGACTCAATATACCCGTTGCTCCGGATCACGAATTCCGTCCCGTTGACCTCGATGGACGCGCCGCCGGCATCGTTGTTGGCATGCCTGATGGCCCGTATCACCGTGCTCAGGGGTATATGGTAAGCCTGGAGACGCGAGGGATAGACATTGACCCTGAATTCTTTCTGGTAGCCGCCGATGCCCGCAACTTCGGACACGCCGTGCACGGACTCGAGCCAGTACCGCAGGTACCAGTCCTGGAATGTCCTCAGGTCAGCCAGGTTGTAACGGTGTCCCTTGTCCAGCAGTACGTACTCGAGACCCCAGCCGATGCCTGTTGCGTCGGGCCCGAGAGTCGGATGGACGCCCGCTGGCAGCTTGCCGTTGATCTCCTGCAGGTACTCAAGGACCCTGCTGCGCGCCCAGTACATGTTGGTCCCGTCTTTGAACAGGACGTACACGTATGAATATCCGAAGGTCGACAGTCCCCGGACGACTTTCACGCGCGGCGCCGATATCAGTGCGGTGACAATGGGGTAGGTGACCTGGTCCTCTATGACATTCGGGCTCTGGCCCTCCCACTTCGTATACACGATGACCTGGACGGGCGTGAGGTCCGGAATTGCCTCCAGGGGGGTCTTGTTGATCACCCAGATGCCCCAGCCGACCAGGAATGCCGTACCGAGGAACACGATGAACTTGTTCTTCGCGCAGTACTCGATGATGCTGTTGATCATGGTAGTTTCACTATTCCGTCATTCCCGTGTAAACGGGAATCCAGATGCTGCTCTTCAGGAAAACTGGATTCCGTGTCAAGCACAAAATGACGAAAATTTGATTGCTTCGTTGCACCTTTGTTGCCAGCCTTATGACTTGTTGCTGAAATTTATAATCTTGAATTCTGAATTTCTTCATAGCTCACATCTTCATGCCCGGCATGGAATTGTCCTGATTCGAAGGGGCGTTGCCCTGTCTCTGTTCAGGATGTTCCGACTGTTGCATCTTGACTTTTGAATCTTGATTTTCTTTCTGTTTCGTCTTGTTCATGCCCGGCATTGAGCCCATCGCACCGCTTACCTCGTTGAGGTTTGACTCCGCATCGATCAGGAACACAGGGTTCGTTACCACGCGGTCGCCCGCATCGAGTCCGGACACAACAACAGAGAAGCCGTCGGCATGTTCACCGAGCTGTACGGTGTGCGGCTCGAAATAGCCGTCGCCTTTATCCACGAACACCACCTGCCGTGTCCCGGTATTCATGACCGCAGCGGAGGGTACGGACAGCCGTGTACCTATGACATCTTTGATAACGGCGGTGCCGTACATCCCGGGCTTTATGATATATCCGGGATTGGGTATCACCACCCTCGCTTTCACGGTTCTGGTGTCGTTGTTCAGATAGGGATAGATGTAATCGATCCTGCCGCGGATGTCGTTGCCCGGGAATGCCTGTATCTGCAGGCTGACCTGCTGTCCCGCGTGTACGAAGGGAATCTGATTTTCATAGATGTCGACCATTGCCCAGACATCGCTGAGGCCGGCTATCCTGAACAGGGTCTGTCCGGCATCGACATGCTGACCCTGGACAACGTGTTTCTCGATGATAAAACCCGTGAACGGCGCGTAGTAGGAAAGCGTCTTGAACGCCTTCCCCGCCTTCCTGATTCGTTCGATCTGGCTTGCCGTGATGTTCCACAACCTCAGCTTTTGTTCAGCGGCACGGACAAGCTCACTGCCGCCTGCAGTGGAAGGACTGCCGGCAACGAGCAGGTATTCCTGCTCAGCGGACACGAGCTCAGGAGAATAGATGGTAAACAGCGGCTGACCCTGATAGACCATCATGCCCGTGTAATCCGCGAAGAGCCGCTGGATCCATCCGGAAAATTTTATATTGATGTCTTTGATTCTCGTCTCGTTGTACGTGATAATTGCATCGTTTCGTACCGAGAACGTGAGATCCCTGTTTTTAACCGTGCCGAGCGTTACGCCGTACCGCTGCTGCAGCCGTGCTGAGATCCGGACAGTACCTGGAGCATGGGGTTTTTCTCCGCCCACCTGTTCGCATTTCTTGAAGGGCACCATCTCCATGCCCATGGAGTCCTTGCCCGGGCTGGTCGATATCTCCTTCGGCATCATCGTGGACTTATACAGGGTTGTGCAATTCTCTGGTGCCTGTTGGGCCTGTCCGGTAGCGGCGGTGCCGGGCGTTGTATGCTTCGAGCAGCCGTATGCCGTCAAAGCTAATAGAGTCATACTGAATATAATCAAATATTTTCTCATCTTAGTCTCCTTTCTGTAGCCCTCTCTCGTGCTTCTGTGGTATCCCTCTTACATAAGAGGGATTAAGGGAGTTACTTTCGGCGGCTTTTATCTGCTGAATCAGAAAAATCATAACGCCCCTTACCTCGCTTACCTCAAGAGGGGTAACGCAGGAGAGTCCTGAGTTTATTGTAAAAGGAAAATTGTTATAACTTTTGTTAATCATTGCAGAGTTCATTTCCCGTCTCTTTCCGCCTTTATCAAATCTACCCCGCTCAGCGTGCTCAGCTGTGCCAGTGCCTGAA
>JAJYYW010000080.1:1690-6740 GCA_021800575.1 bacterium | reverse complement strand
ACCGAGCCGAGCACCACCTGGTCCGGCAGGTGCGGCCCCATCTCCCGGAACAGGTACTCCGCGATGTTCTCGGCGGACGGTTCGATGCCCGTGAAGGGATCTATCTCGTTGAGGTACCCGTGATCGAGCCGGCCGAGTATCGCATCGAGCCGCTGTTTCAGCAGGGTAAAATCCATGAGCATCCCGTTCTCCAGCCGGTCTCCCCGCACCACTAGTTCCACGGTATAATTATGGCCATGGAGGTTTTCGCACTTGCCGTGATAATTCCGCAACCGGTGCGCGGCGGAGAACCTCCTGACGACACCGACCTCATACATCGTACACCATGCCTCATGCCCTCCCGAACACCAGGACCCTGCGGAACGATCCGTCCGGCAGGTGCGTCACGAATTCATCGCGCTGCCGCAGGCCGGGCAGGTTGTCCGTAGCCTCTTCCTTGTGTGATTTCATTGCAATCAGTTTTCCGCTTTCCTTCATGTACGGCAGTGCGAGCGCCGCCAGCCTGTCCAGGGGGAACGATGCCCGCGATATAACCACGTCAAAGCTCTTCCCCATGAGCTCCTGAAAGTCCCGTGCCTCCGCCCGCTGGTGCAGTGCCGTCGCCCCCCGGAGCTTCAGGAGACCAATCACGGCATTGAGAAAATTTATTTTTTTGAGCCGGGCGTCGAGCATCACCAGCCGCACCGGGCTCAGCACAATCTTGATCGGCAGGCCGGGAAACCCCGCCCCGCTGCCGATGTCCAGAATAAAATCATCATCCCGGATGAACCGCAGCGGCAGCAGTGAATCCAGAAAGTGTTTTACCACGATATCCGGCTCGTTTGCAATGGCGGTGAGGTTGATGAACTCGTTCCATCGCAGCAGCTCGCCCAGGTAGACATCGAACGCATCGAGTGCACTGCCGGGATTCCCTGTCCTGCCGTCTTGCTGCAGGAAGGTCTCGAGCAGGGCCCTGTTTTCCGGCGTCATAGGCACTCTGCGGGGCAGTCCTTCCTCAGCCCTTCTTCGCTGCCATGTCCATGGACATGTCCCGGTAGACCAGGATTTTCGACGGGTAGATTTTTATATATCCTTTTTTTTGCCACGAAGAAAAGATACGGGAAACCGTTTCACGGGTGCTGCCGATCGCGTTCGCGACATCCTGCCGCTTGATCTCCCCGGTGATAATGGTGCAGTAGCCTTCGCGTTTCCCCCCTGTCCTGATACGGGTATTCATGTACTTGATCAGCCGCTCATAGACGTTGAGCAGCGCGAGGTCCTCTATCATTGCATCGGCCTGCCTGACGCGCACACTCATGTCCTTCAGTATCTTCACCGCGATGTCCGGGGAAGATTTCAGAACGTTCAAAAAATCATTCCGTTTCAGGACCATAAATTCCGTGTCCTCTATGGTCATTGCATTGGCAGAGCGCGGCAGCCCGTCCAGCAGGGACATCTCGCCGAAAAACTGGCCCTCCCTGAGCACGGCGAGGGTTATTTCCCTTCCCGCGTTCGAATACCGGTATATCCGGACACCGCCCTTGAGGATCACGTACATCGCATCCCCGGGATCATCCTGGTGGAACAACTCCGTTGCCCCGGGCAGGCGCTGCTCGTGCACGTACGGCGACAGCCGTTCAAACTCAGCCCCGGAAAGCTCCGCAAAAATACCGATCTGCCTGATTGCACGCTGAATCATAGATTATATAAATATCATACTTCCCGTAAAGTCAACACACCGCACCTCTGTACGCGTGTGCCGGGGCGCCCGTCCGCAATACCGGGCGTTAAAAAAACCGGATGTCCTGCGGCAGCAGCCTGCCCGGGTGTGCCTCCCGGATCATTTGTGCAACTCCCCCTTTCTATTTTTCCCGGGATGATGTATACTTGTATCAAGAAGTAAGGAGGGAGTATGGTTAAGACACTGTTGTATACGCTTCTTGCGCTTGCGCTGGCTGCTGTCAGCGGTTGCACCAGGGGAATTCCTAAACAGGTGCTCTCCAATGTTGATCCTGCTATCAGTTTCAACATGCTCATAACAGACCCGTCCGCGTACACCGGGAAAACCGTCATGGCCGGCGGCGAGATAATAACGTCAGCCAACACGAGCAGCGGCGTTACCAAGATGGAAATCATGCAGCTGCCGCTCGACAGCGATGACAAGCCCGAGCACGGGGACCAGTCCGGCGGGAGGTTCATCGCAACCTACAGCGGTTACCTTGAAACCCACATATTCAGCCCCGGCAGGAACGTGACGGTGGTCGGTGTCGTTGCACCGCCGCACAAGGGAACTATCGGCAGTATGCCCTACGTTTTTCCCGTCATACATGCAACCTACATCAAGCTCTGGCCGCGGCCGTCCACGACCTCCCTGCCGGCCTATTCCATAGGATGGGGGGTCGGTTACGGTCCCGGCTTTTATCCTTCCTGGGGATTCTACCCGTATGGTCCATTCTGGTACTGATGCCGCACGATAAGCGCAGATCATGTCAGGAGCCGTGAGCATACACAGGAAGCGGTGCAGGAATGTCGTGTTCAGGACCCTGCTTTCCGCCGCCATCGCTGGCCTTCTGGCTCTTGCCGCCGGCACCCCGGCATACAGCGCGGTCACCGGACCACACGCGGGACAGCTGTACCATCATGCCGTCCAGAACTATTATACCCTGAACTCGAGCAAACAGAAGCAGCAGTTCCGGGACACCTGGCTCCACGTGATCCATGAGTTCGAGCTGGTTTACAAAAAAGACCCCCGGAGCAGGTTTGCCCCCAAGGCGCTGTTCAACATCGGGAACCTCTACAACAACCTGTACACGAGGTCCTTTCTGGAGAAGGACCTCGATGCAAGCGTCACGGCGTTCAAGACCCTCCAGCAGCAGTATCCGAAGAACACCCTTGCGGACGACGCCTTATTTAAGATAGCCGAGATATACAGAACGAAAAAGGGCGACACCGAAACAGCCCTGCAGTATTACACCCGGATACTCAAGGACTACCCGGCCAGCACTTCAGCCCCCATGGCGCGGATCTGGGTTTCCAAGCTCGGCGGCACACTCCCCCTCCGGAAACAGCCGTCTGTCAAACAGCCCCTGTCCGTCGTGAACGGCATCAAGGTCTGGTCTGCCGGTGATTACACGCGTGTCGTGATCAACGTTTCAAACGAGGTCGTTTATTCCGGTCACCTGCTGGAACAGACAGACAATTCCTTGCCCGGCAAACGGATTTACGTTGATCTCAAGGGAACCATGCTCACCTGCGACACCCCTCCTCTGTCCGTTAAGGACGGGATCGTCGAGGAGGTGCGGGCGGGTCAGTTCAACCAGAACACCGCGCGGGTCGTACTCGACGTCGGGAACATCGACGATTATTCCATCTTCAATCTTGAAGACCCCTTCCGGATCATTATCGACGTCAAGGGAAAAAACGTGAACACACCCGCGCCCGCACAGGTCCAGGGGAAGCAGCCCTCGGCGACAACGGCCCGGGAAGAGGTGACACAGGGACTCTCCATATCGAAGATCATTCAGGACTACGAGACCGTCCGTCAGCAGCCGAAGCCCGTTCCGCAGGAGGCGAGCTTGACCATTCCGCACGGCGTCTCCATACGCAAAATCGTGATAGATCCCGGGCACGGAGGTAAGGACCCCGGCGCAATCGGTCCGGACGGCATCGAGGAAAAAAACATAACGCTCCGGATAGGTACCATGCTTGCCGACAAGCTGCGCTCCATGGGCTTCGACGTCATCATGACACGAGACAAGGATGTCTTCATACCTCTGGAAGAGAGGACGGCCATCGCCAACATGAGCAACGCGGATATCTTCATCTCCATCCATGCCAACGCGAGTTTGAGCCGCAGTGCCAAGGGCATAACGACCTACTACCTGAGTACGACGCACGACCGGGCGTCCATGCTCGTCGCCGCACGGGAGAATGCAACATCCACCAGGAAACTGAGCGACCTCCAGCTCATCCTCGAGGACCTGATGAAAACGGCTAAGATAAACGAATCCGCGGTCTTTGCGCGGGACATCCAGAGCAACCTGGTCGAGAACCTGCGCAGCGACCATTACAGCACACCGGATCTCGGGGTACGCAGTGCTCCGTTTTTCGTCCTGATGCACGCGAACATGCCCAGTATCCTCATCGAGACGTCGTTCGTTACCAATCCCACGGAAGAGCACCTGCTGATGCAGCGGCGCTATGAGGAGAGCATCGTCAACGGCGTGGTCAAGGGTATACTGCAGTACGGAAAAAAACTGAAAATGGCAGAGCAGTAACAACCCTGACACACACGCCCCGGCCGTTATCATGCACACCCACGCTTATTACATGGACATGGCAATCGAGCAGGCCCTGGAAGCACAGGAGCAGGGAGAAGTGCCCGTCGGTGCTGTCGCGGTGTTCGACAACAAGGTCATTGCGCGGGCGCACAACAGCAGTATCTCCCTGCGGGATCCGACGGCCCACGCAGAAATCCTCGCATTACGGCAGGCAGGCCTGGCGCTGGGCAACTACCGTCTCACCGGGCTCAGCCTGTACGTCACCATAGAGCCGTGTATCATGTGCGCAGGGGCGATGCTCCATGCACGGATCCGTCAGCTCGTCTTCGGCGCCCGGGATGAGAAGGCCGGTGCCCTGACCCTGTTTGATCTGTTCCACAATACGAGGATGAACCACCGGATCGAAGCGGTCGCGGGCGTCAGGGAATCTGCAACAGCGATTTTGCTTCAGGAATTTTTTAAGAAAAAAAGACGTTCATAACAGAGCTCCGGGGTACTCGCCAACACTGGCTCTTACCCCTGCCGGTTGGCCCCCGTGATGTCAGGGTCTGCGGCGGTCCGGCTACCTGTTGACGTGGAGAAACATCCGCAGGCCGTACCCCATGAGAAACGACAGCCCTGCGACACCGAGGCTGATCGCGCTCATCTCGAGAAACCTGCTCAGGAAAGGCACATCCTTGGTGACCGAGATAAAGTAGGTGAATAAAAGGATGATCACCACGGCCATGACCAGCGTGGAGGCTATGGCTGTAGCGTAGCTTGCAATGACGAAAAACGGCGTCACCAGCAGG
>JAJYYW010000080.1:0-1680 GCA_021800575.1 bacterium | reverse complement strand
GATCCCTGTGTACAGGGACGCTGTAAAGGGGTTCTTACCTCCGCTGTCGGATTTTTTCGCCAGATACTCCGAAGACATCATGGACAGGGCTGCCGCAATACCGGTGATCAGTCCTGCAATACCAATCAGTCGGGTGTTCTGGAATGCAAAGGACAGACCGGCGAGCGTGCCGGTCAGCTCCACGAGCGCATCGTTCAACCCGAGTATCATGGAGCTGATATAGTGGAGTTTTTTCTCGTCGATCAGGGCGATGAGATCCTTTTCGTGCTGTTCTTCCTCTTCCATGACCTGCGACGCCTCCGGGAACTTGGCCATGAGCTCGCGGTAGGCGCCCTGTGCCTTGTTCTCGCCCTTTTCCATGGTCTTGATCGCGAACGTTAGGCTGAACAGCTTCACCAGCAGAACATAGAAAAATATCTTGAGCGTATCGGGCTTGACATCCACGCGGGTATGCTTTTTCCACAGGCCGTAGTGCCGCAGCTCGTCCTCGCTGATCCTCGCCAGCACGCCCCTGTTCCTGCCGTCAGAGCCTTCCGCGAGCCGCCGGTACACGTGGTGCTCGGTGATCTCGTTTTTTTGAAAGGCAATGAGGACCTTTTTGAGTTTTGGGTCTGTCTGTGTTTCGGTCATAGGGCTTACCTACTTAGATTCGGTGAAAAATGCAATAAAAAGGGCGGTGCGACTGCGTTTTCTCGTGAGAATAGTACCACTTGGTGCCCCTCGTTGAGGAGCTGCGTCATCATGTCATTGCGAGGAGCACAGCGGCAAAGCAATCTTCTGGATCGCGTTGTTATCTCCGGCACTCGACGGGATGGATGATAGTGTGCGGTTAGTTTTATCCCAGTTTAAAAAGGGGGATTAAGACGGATTTTTTCGGAAACTTACCTCCCTTCTCCCATGAGGAGAGGGACACGCATGCGGATGCGTCCTTTTCTGCCGCCGCTTCCGTCATTGCCGCGAAAGCGGGAAACCAGTTACCCGAAACGGTTGTCTACCGCGGTTTTCAAAATTATCATTTTATATCTTCTTTATTCTGGATAATGCCATTATAAGCTGCTATAGAGCTATACAGAGGTGATGAACCTTCTTTTTTTGCAGGAGAGATATACTATACAAAGCTATAGTGTTAGCAGTTAAAGAGGTTTTTATATGGATGATAATCTTTTCTCTACACGGTATTTGAACATAGTCTATCATGGCAGGGAGTTTACCGGTCCCTGGGAGGATATTTTCCTTTCTCCTGAGTATGTACGGTTTGATGCCGTCACCTATGTCTCCACGGCAAAATTCTTCTTCGAGTTCGCACAAAACTTTACGCACGTATCGCTCATTTTGGGCATCGATAAAAGCGAAGCCCATATAAATTTTGATCCCATAGCCGGGATAGAATTCTTCAATCATCTCGAGCCGGCCATAAAGGAACGGGTGCTCAACGAATCGATAAAGATCCGCCATTTCAAAGATAAAATTATCCATTCAAAACTGTATCTGCTTCGGGATGTCAGGGATCGCGTCGTCCGTGTCATCATGGGCTCTGCAAATTTTACCCAGCATGCGTTGGGCGGCAGGCAATTCGAAGAGTTGCTGGTATTTGATCGCGCCGATGATCCGGATATCTGCGATGTGTATGACCGGCGTTATCAGGAGCTCGTTCGAAACACCTCGAATCTTGTACCAGAC
>JAJYYW010000079.1 GCA_021800575.1 bacterium | reverse complement strand
GTCGCCGCAAACGAAGTGGAGGGAAGACTCGGAGCGTCCGTGCTCCTCGGTCACCACAACGGGCAGATGTGGTCGTACCTTCACGCTGCGGGTGCCGCTGTCGCTGCATCGAAACTGACGGGACTGTCCCGGGAACAGACGGCATCAGCCATCGCCCTTGCCCTGTACCAGCCGAATTACCCTCTTGCACCGGGATTCATGCTCAGCGATTCAAAACTCCTGACCGCATCCATCCCCCTGATGACGGGCATGCTGTGCACCGGGCTCGCCCGGACCGGCATGAAAGGGAACTCCGCCCTGATCGAGTCAGACCATGGATTCCTGTCGCGTTTCGCGTATCTTCCGCTGCCACACCTGCTGTCCGGGTTTGGACAATGGTGGGTAACGGACACCATTGCCTTCAAGCCCTATCCGGGATGTGCGTACATCGATACCGCGATCGACAGCGTGTCCCGTATCCTGCATGACTATACAGAGAAAACGGGCACGCGGCTTGCGCCCCGGGACATACAGCGCGTGGATGTGTTTGCGAATATATTGACGGTGGGCATGAACGCACTGTCAGAGGCGTACGATGACGGCACGCTCCATCCCGTCAATATAAACTTTTCCATACCGAAGAGCGTTGCGCTCGCCCTGGTGCACGGGTCTCTGCAGGCCGGGCACCTGTCTTCGGACATGCTCGCGCGACATGCGCAGGGCATACTGCCGCTTTCCCGGAAGATCAGGCTGCACCACGACTGGCAGTACACCTTGAAGATGCAGTCTTCGTTCTATGACTCTTTGGGTGGTAAATTTGTGCTCGGTGATGCCGGTGTTTTCCGGCTTCTGTGGGCATTTCGCAGGATCAGGAAGGACCTTCCCAGGGCACCGCTCGATATACCCGGATTGTTCACGGCATGGCGTGCGCTGCCCGCAGCGGACAGGAAAGCAATCCGGGAGGGAATGCTGCGGCAGCACGATCATGTCAGGATGGAGACATTCGTTTTTTCCTTTGGCGCCCGGGTGAGGATTGAGACGAACGGCCGGCAGGCCTATGAAGCCGAGTCGGTTGTCCCGAAGGGTGCTTCTCCATCGGATCAGAAAGAGGTCGTTCTGGATAAGCTTTCGCATACTCCGGGAATCGGCCGCAAGGCAGGGGACCTGTACGACCTGCTCGGAGAACAGACGCCGGTCCGGGAATTCGTACGGCAGCTGCAGGCATACACAGTGAAAGGAGGCGGCTCATGAGTAAGTTATCAAAAAAGGAGGTCATCACGCTGTTCCATGACCATGTGTCATCGGGGAAAGCGGATACGTTTGTGTCCAATGACATGGATTTTGTTTTCGGGAAACGTCAGGGCATTTACATGTGGGACATCGACGGCGAAAAGCGGCTTATCAACTGCCACAGCAACGGCGGTGTTTTCAACCTCGGCCACCGCAACCCGGATATCATTGATACGCTCGTGGCTTCCCTGCGGGAGCTGGATATCGGGAATTCTCATTTGATGAGCAGGCAGAGGGCCTTGCTTGCAAAAAGGCTTGCAGACCTCATGCCCGGGGACATAACCTACACGGTCTTCGGCGTCGGGGGCGGGGAGTCCATCGACCTCGCGATCAAGATGGCGCGGGCGTATACGCACCGGCCGAAGATCATCTCTGCAGCAGGCGGCTACCACGGACACACCGGTTTTGCACTGGCGGCCGGCGATGAAAAGTACCGCAGGCCGTTCGGGCCCATGGCTCCCGGTTTTGTGCAGGTCCCGTTCAACAACATCAATGCGCTCGACCGGGTCATGGACCGCGAGACAGCGGGTGTGATCTTCGAAACCATACCGGCGACACTCGGCATCCCTGTCCCGGACGAAGATTATTTCAGGAAGGTGCGGGAGCTGTGTGACAGCCGCGGCGCGGTCATGATCATCGACGAGGTGCAGACCGGTCTGGGCAGGACCGGCAGGCTGTGGGGCATCGAACACTTCGGCGTTGTACCGGACATTATCGTTCTCGGCAAGGGGCTGAGCGGGGGCATCTATCCGATGACAGCCGCCTGCTTCAGGGAAAAGCTGGAGTCCGTGTTCAAAGAGGACCCGTTCATCCATGTCTCGACGTTCGGCGGGGCCGAGGCCGGCTGCGATGTTGCACTGAAGGTGCTGGACATTTCGTCCCGACAGCCGTTCCTCGATCATGTCAATGCAATAGCAGGGCTGTTCAAGCACGGGTTCGAGCAGTTCAAGCAGCGGTATCCGGGGCTCATTGTTGCCTTCAGACAGCTCGGCCTGATGATGGGAGTCAAGATGGCAAATGAGCTGTGCGGCCCGGTCATGACCAAGGCATGCTATGACAACGGTATCCTGAGCATCTATGCAAATAACGATACGTCCGTGAGCCAGCTCATGCCCCCGCTGATTATCACGGAGGCGGAAACCACAGAAGTCCTGGAACGGCTCGACGCTGCGCTCGGCCAAGTCAACACGCTGCTGGGGCTATAAGAAAGGAGGCAATCATGGCACTCGCCATCGACCGTGAGCTTTTGCAGAGGTTCGAAGAAGGGCTTAATACGCTTTACCCCGAAAGGTCTGCGATCCCGGCAACGATACTCGGATACGGGGAGATAAGCACCGTGTTTCAGCTCCAGCATGCAGGGCAGGGCGGCATTGCGTTCAAACGCATGCCGATCTTCGACACGCAGGAACAGGTGGACCACTACCTGGCGATCTACCGGGACTATAACGATCTGCTCAAGAGTGCGGGTCTGACCATCCCGGAGCACGACGCGATCAGTATCAAAACGAAGAACGCAGGGGCCGTTGTTTATGCTGCACAGCAGAGACTCCTGCCGGAATCCATCGGGAACAAGGTCATCCACCTCGTATCCGGCGACGGCACGGCACGGCTGGTCCTCGCCGTCCTGCAGCACCTGAAAAAGGTATGGGACTTCAATGCGGCACACCATGACATCAGGATCGGCATTGACGGCCAGATATCGAATTGGGCGCTCCGGCAGTTTGATCCCTCGAATCCGGGTGTTGGCAGCAGCCCAGAGCTGTTCTATATCGACACGAGCACACCCATGATCCGCAAAAACGGGACCGAGATGCTTGAGGCGGACCTCTTTTTGAAGAGCGCTCCGTCGTTCCTGCGGTGGATGGTGAGGTGGTTCTTCCTGCAGGACGTGCTTGACCGGTATTATGATTTCAGGCTCGTTGCGATCGACCTTATTGCAAACTTCCATAAGGAGGGAAGGCCGGACCTGATCCCCGGGCTGATCACGAGCGTGAACGACTTCTTTGCACAGGAAGCACGCGACTACGGGATCAAACCTATAGAACCCAGAGAGGTGGAATCGTATTACAAGCAGGATGCCTTCATATGGCGTCTGTTCCTGGCGCTGAGGAAATTCGACCGCTTCCTGAAGACGCGTGTTTTCAGGGGAAGGTATGCCTTCATCCTTCCCGGTACAATACACCGGTAGTCCCCGGGGCACCACGCACACGGCCGGGGGCATGCCGGCAGTACGGCGGGAACGTACGTCCCGGTTGCTTTTTTTGCGGTACATCCCGTATAACGAGATGTGGCCCCGCTATGAGTACAAAGAAACCCGACATAGAAGCAATTATCAGGCGTCTGAAATCCGTGTATAAGCAGTGGAATGTCCCTATCGTGACGCTGATCAGTACCAGGAGCCGCGATCCGTTCAGGATCCTTATCGCGACGATCCTCAGCCAGAGGACCAAGGACGATGTTACGGCACAGGGATCGGAACGGCTTTTCAGGCTTGCAACCGCACCTGCTGCCATGGCGGGACTGACGCCGGCACAGATACGGAAGGCCATCTATCCGGTCGGCTTTTACCGGGTCAAGGCAGGCAGGATCAAAGTCGTTGCACAGGAGATTGTCGATCGGTACGGGGGCGTGGTCCCGGACACCATTGAAGAGCTTATAACGCTTCCCGGCGTCGGAAGAAAGACGGCGAACCTCGTTGTCGGCCTGGGGTACGGAAAGCCCGCCATCTGCGTTGACACGCATGTCCACAGGATCTCGAACAGGTTCGGCTATGTTGTAACAAAAACACCGTTTGACACGGAGATGGCCCTGCGCAGACAACTGCCCCGTCGCCACTGGATCATCTATAACGATCTGCTGGTCGCACTGGGCCAGGCCATCTGTCATCCGGTGTCGCCGCGCTGCTCCGTGTGCCCTGTGACAGCCCTGTGCATGAAGCTCGGCGTCACGAGGAGTCGATGACTTGCATTTTGCGGGTGAGCGCTGCTATGCAATCTTAAGGAGGTATTTTTCATGAATTCCGTGTATCTCTTGCTTGCAGGTCTGGGGGTCTTTGCCCTCGGGTACCGTTACTACTCGGCGTTTATCGCAGCAAAGGTGCTCAGCCTCGACGAGGCGCGCCGCACACCCGCGTATACGAAAAACGACGGCAAGGATTTCGTGCCGACCAACAGGTTTGTGCTGTTCGGCCATCACTTTGCTGCAATAGCCGGCGCCGGTCCCCTGATAGGGCCTGTTCTGGCAGCGCAGTTCGGCTTCCTGCCCGGTGCGGTCTGGATTATTTTCGGGGCCGTTTTCGCCGGTGCTGTTCACGACATCGTGATCCTGTTCGCCTCGGTCCGCAGCAACGGTGAAGCGCTCCATACCATAGCACGCAGGCACATGGGCAGGCTCAGCGGTATCACAGCCGCGCTTGCAACGTTATTCATCATCATAACAGCCCTCGCCGGTCTGGCCATTGCCGTCGTGAATTCGATGAACGAAAGCTCGTGGGGGACGTTTACCATAGGGTTTACCATACCGGTCGCATTGCTCGTGGGCTGGTACATGAAGAGCCTGCGCCCGGACAAGATCGCCGAGGCAAGCGTCATCGGCGTGGTGCTCGTCCTCGCGGGTGTGATCCTCGGCAGGGTCGTCCAGCAGTCGTTTGTGTCGCCATGGTTTATGTTCTCGCGCCACCAGCTTTCGGTCATGCTTGCCGTGTACGGGTTTTCTGCATCGGTCCTGCCGGTCTGGCTGCTGCTCGCGCCGCGGGACTATCTCAGCACCTATATGAAGCTCGGCACCATAGCACTGCTGGCCCTCGGCATATTTATTGCGCACCCAGACCTGCAGATGCCCGCACTGACGCATTTCATTCACGGCGGGGGACCGGTCATACCGGGCAAGGTTTGGCCGTATGTCTTTATCACCATCGCCTGCGGCGCCATATCGGGCTTCCACGCGCTCATCAGCTCGGGGACCACTCCCAAGATGCTCAAGAACGAAAAGGACGTACGGTTCATCGGGTACGGCGCCATGGTCACCGAAGGGTTTGTCGCACTCATGGCGCTCATCGCAGCGAGCGTGCTCCCTCCGGGAGATTACTTCGCAATCAACACCGCCCATGCGCTGTTTGTTAAGCTGGGCATGAGCACGATCCACATGAAGGAGCTCTCGAGGCTGGTGGGGGAAAATATCACCGGCAGGCCCGGGGGAGCCGTGTCACTGGCGGTCGGTATGGCGTACATCTTCGGGAACATCCCCGGTCTGAAGACCCTCATGTCCTACTGGTATCACTTCGCGATTATGTTCGAGGCACTGTTTATCCTCACGACCATCGACGCGGGCACCCGGGTCGGCAGGTATATCCTGCAGGAATCGGTCGGCAGTATCATCCCGAAGGTGAAAGAGATCTCCTGGTGGCCGGGGGTCATCATAACGAGTGCCGTTATCTCCGTTTCCTGGGGCTACCTCCTGTACTACGGTAGTATCAGCACGATCTGGCCCATGTTCGGTGTTGCCAACCAATTGCTCGCGGTCATCGCGCTGACCATTGGCACCACGTACCTTCTCCACCATGCGCCGAAGAGGTCGTACGCCCTGATCACGTTCTTTCCATTTGTCTTTATGTTCGTGGTGACGTTTACCGCGGGTATCGAGAACATCGTCAATATCTATATGAAACAGCATACGACAACGGCCCAGGTCAACACTGTTCTGACCGCTGCCATGTTGGTTCTGGTGCTGCTGATAGCGCTCGACGGCGTGCGGAACTGGTTCAATATCCTGACCGGCAGGGGCAGACCTGTGCCCGAATCCACGCCCGGCGACACCATCCCCGCGGACGTGAGGCGTTCGATAGACAACCTTGAATGACCGTTGTGTTTCTCTCCTGCACGGCAGCAGGGAGGGGCAGGGCTCATTGTTTGTTGACAAATAAATCAAATTGGCTTACACGGCAGTTATATGCGCAATCATACCAAGAACAAAAAGAAAATAGATCACATGCAGGAGGAGATCATCAAAGCGGCGATCAAGGTATACGCGGTCAAAGGCATGCACGGTATACGGATAGCCGACATCGCAAAACAGGCACATGTTTCCTACGGGCTGGTGTCCCACTATTTTAAAAACAAAGAACATGTGCTCCATGCGATATTTACCAAGAGCATCAGCATATTCCTGCGGGCGATTGAGAACGCCTCGGTGCAGGAAAAGAGCCTCGAGCAGAAGCTCGGTTCCATAACGACGTTTCTGTTCAACGCATGCAAGGAGTTTCCCGAGTTCATGTACGTGATCATGTTCGAGGTCATCTGGACACCGAAGTTCCTCGAAACGAGAAATTTCATGAGCTTCACCAGGGCGTTCACCACCTTCGAGAAAATCCTCGCCGAGTACAAGCAGAAGGGGGAATTGAGAAAAGACATCGATACGACCGTCAGCACGTATATGTTTTTCGGGGGGCTTGAAATGATTCTGACCGGTATCGTTCTCAAAGCCATTCCGGTCGAACAACCCG
>JAJYYW010000078.1 GCA_021800575.1 bacterium | reverse complement strand
GATGTGCACGGTGTCGGTCAGCATCAATGCCCGTTCTATGACGTTTTTCAATTCCCGGATATTGCCCGGCCAGGTATAGTTCACCAGCATCTCGAGCGCATCGCTCTCGATGCCGTGAACATTCTTTTGCATGGCTTTGCCCAGAGACCGGATGAATTCGTTGACAAGGATGGGAATGTCTTCCGTCCGGTCCCGGAGCGGGGGAAGCTTGATGGGCATGACGGAAACCCGGTAATACAGGTCGTCCCTGAACAGCCCCCGGGTGACCTGTTCCTTGAGGTCCTTATTGGTCGCGACGATGAACCGGATATCACAGGTGACTTCCTTTTCACCGCCGAGTCTCATAAAACTCCTGGTCTCGATGACCCGCAGCAGTTTGGCCTGCAGCACCGGCGAAAGGTCGCCGATCTCGTCCAGGAACACAAACCCTCCGTCGGCAAGTTCGAGCAGTCCCTTCTTGCGCTTTTTTGCATCGGTAAACGCCCCGGGCTCATAGCCGAAGAATTCCTCCTCGAGGAGCTGCTCGGGTATCGCCGCACAGTTGATGCTTATCAGGGGGCCCCGTGCCCGTTTCGATGCCCGGTGGATAAAGTTCGCCAGCAGTTCCTTCCCGGTGCCGCTTTCGCCTTCGATCAGGACAATGGTCTGTTCGGCCTGGGCAACGCGCATGGCGAGGGCGTACGCATCCCGGATGTTTTTCGACGTTCCGATGTAGTAGTTCAGTTCGATCTCGGCGTCCTTACTGCGCAGGATGGAAAGCTCCCGTTTCAGTTTTACCTTCTCGACGATCCTGTTGATCGTGATCTCGAGTTCCTCCAGCTCAAAGGGCTTGACGAGGTAGTCCTCGGCGCCCATCTTGACGGCGGTGATGGAATCCTTGATGGAACTGTGGGCCGTTATCATGATGACCTCGTAGGTTTCGTCCATGGCTTTTATGTCTTTCAGGAGCACGAGCCCGTTTTTATCGGGCAGCATGATGTCGAGCAGGACGATGTCGATCGTTTCCCGCTGGAGAATACCCAGTCCTTCCTCGGCCGTGTACGCCTGGTATACGGTATGCTTTTGCAATCGCAGCGCGTCGGCAATAAAGCCGACCAGTATCTTCTCATCATCGATGATAAGGATGTTCATGGTATGATAATGCCTTTCGCATACACCTCGCAATGTATGCATTTTGTCCCGCTGCAGCCAGTCGCGGGGTCCGTGTATTTGAAACACCGGTATGTGTCACCCCGGATGTACGCCTCGCACCGTTCCCGTTCTTCCCGGGAGCAGTTGATGACGTCGAAACATTTCTTGCGCTGACCTTTGACAAAGAGCAGCGTGAAGGTCGTCCCCTTGCCGGGAGGGCTTTCCACGGATATCTTCGCCATGTTTTCTTCCACGATGTTCTTCACGATGCTCAGTCCCAATCCCGTCCCCTGCGCTTTCGTCGAAAAAAACGGCGTAAAGATCTTATCGAGGTACGCGGGATCAATGCCGGTTCCCGTGTCGTGTATGTCCACCTTTAAAAATTCCTGCTCCGGATACTCGTGCCGCGTGCCGTTTTCCACGATAACGCGCTTGCGCGACTTCTGGTGTCCCGTTTTTATGGTCAGGGTCCCGCCCTGGGGCATCGCATCGACCGCGTTGCTGATGATGTTCATCAATGCCTGGTGAATGGCGGCTTCGTCCGCGATAACCTCGGTCTGTACTCCCTCGGCGAGGTGCCGGTGAACCCGTATACCGTAATGCTCGAATTGCGGTGTCAGTATGTTGAGGACGTTGGTAATGACCTCCGCTACGTTGATGGTCGTCATGTGGGGTACCGACGTCTTTGAATAGGTGAGCAGGTCCTTGACCAAATCGTCTATTCTCTGGATCTCGGAGATGATCATATCGAGGTACTTCGCGTCAATTTCGGCGGGGTGCCGTTTCTTGAACAGCTGGATGCCGATGATAATGCTCGCCAGCGGGTTTTTGATCTCATGCGCAAGCCGTGCGGACATTTCCCCTATCATGGCAAGATGGGACATCCGGCGCTGCTCTTCTTCCATCTTTTTTATCTGGGTGAGGTCGGCGAATATTGCGATGACCCCTTCGACCGTGTTCTGCGCGTCTTTGACCGGCGCTATGGTAAACCCGAAATATATTTCCCTGCCGTCCGGGAGGATGCCGAAGCTGTTGATCCTCTTTTTGACCACCGCATTTTTGACGACATCCGCGTAATCGAAGCCTGAGAGCCGGATGCGCCTGATGAACTCGTCCACCTGCTTGTTGATGATGTCCTGCGCCTGTATGCCGGTGATCTGTTCCATCACAGGATTGAAGACCAGCACCCTGCCCGCGGTGTCCATATAGATGACGCCGCTGGGGATATCCTGGATGATATTTTCCACGACCGTTCTGCTGAAGGAATTTTCCTTTTTTTTACGCGCCAGCCCCTTGCTTTGCCGCACATGCTCGACCATGCCGCCGATGTATCTGGTGATCCGCTCCAGGAACACGCTGTCGACGTTCCGGATCGGTTCCACCGTACGGCTCGCGATCGCGAGGACGCCGATCGTGATGTCCATGAATTGGACCGGGATGGCGATCAGGGAGCCGATCTTGTCCGGTATCACGGAAACGGCGGGATTGTTTGTGTGGCCCCTGCTGTACACCAGAATGGATGAATCGGAAAAGGCCTTCCCTGAAACGCCCTGGTACGGCAGGATGCTGAACACGTGATCGTAGATGTCCCGGGGTATCCCTCTGCTCTTGATGATTTCAAGTTTGCCGGTTTTGGTGTTGTAGGCGTGGATCGCAGCCATTTCCATACCGCTGACGCTGATGACCGCTTTCAGAAACACATCAAACACCTGCTCCGGATCGGTTATCTCGAGGAGCTGCTGTCCTATCTGGTTCACCATGCCGATATATTTGTCTTCTTCTGCTCTCGTCACCATAATAAAGAGACTGCGTTGTACACGGCGTGTTGTGCAAAAAGTATACAAAACGAGTTCTTTCTTCCTATACCATTTCTTTTCGATTTGCAACTATATTTTCAGACTTGGACGCGGCGGCCGCGGCTCACCTGTAGTCGTGCGGATCCAAGGCCGAGCGGAGGTAGTCCCCGACGATATTCAGGCACAGAATGGTCACCACGATGCAGATACCGGAGGCGAGCATCCACGGACGCGTGGTCAGGGCCTCGATGTTGGTGGCTTCACTGAGCATGTTGCCCCAGCTCACATCGGGTTCCCGTATCCCGAGTCCGAGCATGCTCAGGGCGGATTCGCTGATGATGTATCCCGGGATGGACAAGGTAATGGAAACGATCGTGTAGGACAAGAGGTTCGGCACGAGTTGTTTTCTGATGATGCCCCAGGTGGAGTCGCCGTACGCCCTGGATGCATTGACGAAATCCCGTTCTTTCAGGCTCAGGACCATGCCCCGGATGACCCGTGCGAAACCGGCCCATCCGATGAAACTCAGGATCACGATGATCAGCAGAAACGTGGTCCCGGAGCTGACTCCCGGCGGTATGATGACGGCGAGTGTCAGAAGCAGGTAAAACGTGGGAAGCGACATGATGATCTCCGTGAGCCGCATGATGCCGGTGTCCACGATGCCGCCGATGTATCCCGAGAGGGTGCCGATGAGGATGCCGATGCCGAAGCTTATACCGGCGCCGATCAGGCCTATGAACAGGCTGATCCTCCCGCCGTAGACAAGCCGTGAAAAGTAATCCCTGCCGAGCGCGTCCGTTCCCAGCAGATGAATCGGTGCTCCCCGGACAGAGAAGAGCTTGCCGCGGGTAAAAAATTCCAGAGGGTAGCGCGCTGTTTTTACTTCCGTGTAGGTTTCGCTGTGGATATCCGCCAGGACGTACCGGTACACGTACGGCCGGGTCAGCACCGTCCTGCCGTCTCTCGTGAACGTGATATGGACGGCCGTCGGCGGCTCGTCCGGGAAGGATCTGTTCTGGGTAAGATACGAGTAGGGAGCAACCACAGGAGCGAATATGGCGCTGAGGTAAAAAAGCGCAAGCACTGCTGCGGCTGCCAGGGCAATGGATCTTCTGCGTGTCTTCATGGGCATCTCTACGCCTGGGACTTGATCCTCGGGTCGATATAGATGAGAACGATGTCCGCGATCAGGTTGCCCAGCAGGAGCATGCCTGCACCGATCAGAATGTCCCCCATGATCAGAAAAACGTCCATGGACATGACGGCCTTCAGCAGCAAGGTCCCCAGTCCCTGGAGGTTGAGGATCGTTTCGACGAGCGCCGCACCGCCGAGCAGCCCTGCAAAGTCATAGCCCGCGAGCGTGATGAACGGGTTGAGGGCGTTTTTCAATATATGGAGGTAGACCACTCTCCTGCTGTTGACGCCCCGCGCTTTGGCCGCGGTCACGAACTCGCTGCGCTTGACCTCGATGATATTGACCCGTATCAGCCGCGCGTACGAAGCGATCTGCGGCACGGCGAGCGCTGTTACCGGCATGATAAGATGGATGAACCGGTCGTACACCTTGTCCGCGGGGCTGAGCAGTCCGTACAGGGGGCTCGTCGTCCCGCCGGTGGGCAGCACGCCCGTTTTTGCGGCAAAAAGAAGCAGGAGAAAGGCGAGGAAGAACGACGGTATCGATATGCCGATGTAGTTCAACACGCCTGCCGTCCGGTCGAACAGGCTCTGTTCCTTGATGCCGGCGATGATGCCGAACGGCAGGGCGAAAAGCCACGAGACGACGATTGCGGAAACCGACAGGATGAGCGTGTTCATGGCGCGGGACAGGATGAGGGACAGGACAGGGGCGTGGTAGTAGATGCTGGTACCGAGGTTCAGGTGCAGGACCTGCCACAGCCATAAGCCGTACCGTACGAGCAGGGGTTTGTTCAAACCGTATGCCTGTTCCATCAGGGCTATCGTGTGCTGGGATATATACGGGTTCATCTTCAGGGACGTGAGGATGTTTCCGGGCGCGAGCGAAATGATGACAAAGGAAATGAAGGTGATCCCCAGCATTACCGGTATCATCATGAGAAGGCGCTTTGTGATAAATTTTACCAGCATAGTATCAACGAGGTATTCTTATGCTGTTACCACGGAAAATGCAATGATGAAATGGGGCGGGTACGTTGATGCCGGAAAATAAAAATTCCTCAGTCCCGTGCGGGACTGAGGATCAACCTAATAAAAGGCCGTGAAATCCAAAACTTATTGACTAAGCTTTTGTAACCTTTGAAGCCTGAGGTCCTTTGGGACCTGACACAACTTCAAAACTAACCTGATCTCCTGCCTTAAGAGACTTAAATCCGTCTCCCTGAATTGCGGAATAATGAACAAATATGTCTTGTCCATTATCCTGTTCAATGAAACCATAACCTTTGGCGTCACTGAACCATTTTACTTTACCACTTGCCATCAAAACTCGACCCTCCTTTCTTGGTCCATCTACGATGGGAATAATAGCAATATAGTTATATTTAAATATTTGTCAATGATTATTTTCAGGGCAGCCCGTAACGGACTGCCTCCTTGTCTACAACAGTATGATTTCTTATATTAATGAACAAAGGAGGATGGTTATGGAAATGACCTATACAAATCTGGGTACCACAGGATTGATTGTATCACGGCTGTGCTTCGGGACCATGACATTCGGTCAAAGCCAGTGGAAGCTCGGGGGCGTCGATCAGAAGCTGGCCGATGAGATGGTGCACACCGTTCTGGACCGCGGCATCAACTTTTTTGATACCGCTGATGTTTACAGCGCGGGACAGTCCGAGGAAATGCTCGGCAAGGCCCTGGGGACAAAACGGCAGGGCGTTGTCATAGCGACCAAGGTCAGGGGACGCGTTGGGTCAGGCCATAACGATGCGGGATTGAGCAGGAAGCATATCTTTGATGCGGTTGAGAAGAGCCTGAAGAGGCTTGGTACCGATTATATAGACCTGTACCAGGTGCACGGCTGGGACGCGCTCACCCCGCTCGAGGAGACCATGGCGGCACTCGGTGACCTCGTACAATCCGGAAAGGTGCGGTACATCGGGTTTTCGAACTATGCCGCCTGGCAGGCAGCGTTGAGCATCGGCATATCGGAGCGGCTATCCACGGCGCGGTTTCAGACGGCACAGATGCACTACAGCCTCCTGTGCAGGGACATAGAGCACGAGGTCGTACCGCTGTGCTTCAATAAGGGTATCGGTATCCTGCCCTGGAGTCCGCTCTCCGGGGGATTTTTGAGCGGTAAGTATAAAAAAGACATCGAGCCTGCTTCTGGAACGCGCGTGGGAGACCGGGGGATGTGGTTTCCGCCGTTCGACAAGGATTTAGGATTCAAGGTGGTTGATGAACTGCGTGCCATTGGTTCCCGTATCAAGGCGACCCCGTCCCAGATATCGCTCGCATGGCTCCTCAGGAAGCCGGCGGTGACCTCGATCATCATCGGCGCGAGAACCATGGATCAATTGAACGATAACCTGAAGACCATGGATGTGAAGCTTGACGATCAGAGCTTCGGTAAACTCGAAGATCTTACCGCGCCGAAGCCCGAGTACCCCGGCTGGATGATCGGGTTCCAGGGACAGGACAGGCT
The DNA here is from genome assembly GCA_021800575.1 of bacterium. Lineage (GTDB taxonomy): Bacteria > JAMCPX01 > JAMCPX01 > JAMCPX01 > JAMCPX01 > JAJYLM01. The sequence continues at coordinate 210 of JAJYYW010000078.1, read as the reverse complement.
TCCGAAGGCATAGCAGGAATGAACCAGTGCAGGGTACACCCCTGCGCTCCATTATCGGGTTGCTGTGCGGATCGCCGTCTCGAACGTCCCTGTTGAGGGGTCGTAATGCAGGACGACGATCTTCTTTTCTCCCGAGGCTATCGAAATACCGATGCGCCTGGTTCCGTAGGCCTTGTTTTTAAACACCAGGGTATGGGAGCCGGGCTGCAC
>JAJYYW010000077.1 GCA_021800575.1 bacterium | reverse complement strand
TTCACATACCCACCATCGGTATTGGTGCGGGCAAGGACGTGAGCGGGCAGGTGCTTGTATTTCATGACCTGCTGGGTTTGAGCGGAAACAGGCAGCCGACGTTTGTCAAACAGTATGCTCAGTTACGTGAGACGGCCATACAGGCGATACAGAACTACATTCAGGAAGTGAAGGACGGTGCGTTCCCAGACGAGGAACACACGTACAGATAAGCATGCAGATCATAAAAACCGTACAGGAAATGCAGGCATTCTCCCTTGAGCAGAGGGCAGGGGGGCGGACCATAGCGCTGGTGCCGACCATGGGCTACCTGCACGACGGCCACATCAGCCTGCTCAGGGAAGGAAGGAAGCATGCCGATGTCCTGGTCATGAGTCTGTTTGTGAACCCGATGCAGTTTGGTCCGCAGGAAGATCTTGCGAAGTATCCGAGAGACTTTGCGCGGGACAGCAGGCTTGCAGAAGATGCCGGTACCGATGTTATTTTTTATCCCGATGCCGAACAGATGTATCCCGGCCCCTTTAAAACGTCCGTTCAGGTTTCTGAGCTTTCCGCTGTGTTATGCGGAAAGACAAGGCCCGGTCATTTCCGCGGTGTCGCCACGGTTGTTGCAAAGTTGTTCAATATTGTAGTACCGCACAGAGCCATATTCGGAGAAAAGGATTTTCAACAGCTCATGATCCTGCGGCAGATGGTCAGGGACCTGAATATACCGGTTGAAATTATAGGCATGCCCATCGTGCGGGAACAGGACGGTCTTGCGATGAGCTCGAGAAACATGTACCTGAGCCCTGACGAACGACGGCGTTCGCTCTCCCTGTCCGCTGGATTGTTCCGTGCACTGGATAGCTTCCGCAAGGGGGAGGTAAAAAGTAAAGAATTGATAAAAATCGTTCATGACGGCATTCTGCCGGCAGGCTTGCGGGAGGATTATATCGACGTGATTGACGAGGCAAGCCTGAAGCCCTTGGACGAGGCTGCGGACAATGCCCGTATCGTTGCTGCGGTGTATGCCGGCAGTGTTCGACTGATAGATAACATGGCTTTAAAGAAGAATTAACGTATTCAAAGAAAGATGGAGGAACGATGGAAAGGATAATGTTAAAATCAAAGATCCACAGAGCTACAGTGACCCAGGCTGATATGGATTATGAGGGGAGCATAACCATCGACGAGGAGCTGATGGAGCTTACCAATATTAAAGAGTTCGAATTAGTCAAGATATGGGATGTTACCAACGGCAACAGGCTTGAAACATACACCATCAAAGGTCCCCGGGGCTCTGGTGTCATCGGGATCAACGGGGCTGCAGCGCACCTTATCAAGGCATCGGACGTGGTCATCATAGCGAGTTTCGTGAATATGTCCGAAGAAGAAATACCGGAAGACTATGCGCCCAGAATCCTGATCATGGACAGCAAAAACCATGTCAAGGAGATGAAAAACATACCGGACCGGGCTGGTGTGTAGCGCCTGCCTGCGTTGTTCTACCGTACGGTAAAAAATCTCATATATAAATCAGAGATAAACGACGCAGCAGGTGTCCGGACGTACAATAAAATCCTTAGAACTGTCGCGTTTAATATCCGTGTCTTTTTGAAAAAGGTCTACGGCGTTTTGTTCTTTTTCCGCTCTGCCTCGATGTCCTGCTCTGCTTTCAGGAGCTGAAACAGGATATCAGACATGTCCTGCGGAAGGACCGACGGCTGTTCACCGGTTGCAAGGGCATGGTAATAAATTTGCGACGACTTTTCCATGAGCTCGAGGTTTCTGAATGCCTTTGCTATCGTCGTACCGAGACTCAGCGCCCCGTGGTTCTGCAGCACATAACAATTGCACCGGTTTGAAAGCTTCGTTTTTACGTGATCCACCAGTTCATCGGAACCGGACAGCGCATAGGGAATGACATCCGTGCTATTGCCGATACTTATGGTAACCTCGTCGAAAATTGGAGGGACGGGCTTGCCGATAACTGCGAAGATGCTGGAATAGATAGGATGGGAATGAATCACTGCATTTGCATCAGGCCGGTTTTTGTAGACTGCAATGTGCAGCCCGGTTTCCCGTGAAGGGTTAAACTGGCCTTCGATAATGTTCATATCAAAATCAACGATGCAAATGTCCGCAGGGGTCAGCTCCATATATTCACGGTTCGATGGCGTTATGGCGAGGACGTCTTCTCCATCCACGAGGATGGAAACATTACCGCCCGTGCCGACCGTAAATCCTTTCGTCAGCATCATCTGCCCGTATTTGACAACGTCCTTTTTATATTGTTCGTATTTGCTCATCGTCGTGCTCCTCAGCTTTTCGGAATCAGGGACAGTGCGTATTCCCATGCCTTTATGGTCTTATTGATCGCTTCTTTGTCATGTTGCATGCACGTATACATTCTGGAGCCTGCAAGCGTAAAAATGCCCTGATCGATAATTACCATTTGATAATCCTGGGCAATATGTCTTCGTGTCATGACCTCATTGAAAATGTCCGGATGCTGAAGACTTACCGCAAGCATGCCAGTCGTTTCATAATGGATGATTGCGCCGAAGTTGAATGCAAAGAAGGGAAGGTCCTTGCGTGTCGAGAAAAGGTTGTTCATTTCTTTTGTCAGTTTATCGGCAAAGTCCGTTGCTTTTTTGACAGCATCGTTTTCTTCCATCAGCTTGATAGTGTAATAACATGCTGCCGTTGATATGGGGTTTGCCGAGAGTGTTCCGCCGATGTATGCTTTCTGGCCTATACTGCCGACGCCAGAGCATATACCCATGATGTCCTTTCTTCCGCCGATACCGCCTGCTGCAGGATAGCCGTGAGCAATGATCTTGCCGAACACGACGATATCCGCATTCACGTTGTAATATTTCTGTGCACCCCCGAGGCCGAGCCTGAATCCCGTGACGACCTCGTCGAAGATCAGCAGCGACCCGTACTGGTCACACAGTGTGCGGATGGTCTTGTTCCAGTCAGGATGTACGGGATGGGTACCGGACTCACCCCCCACCGGCTCGACGATGACCGCAGCGATGCCGCCCTTGTCCTTATTGTCCTCGAACGCTTTTTTTAGACCCTCGAAATCGTTCGGGAAGACGTCCACAAGGTTATTGAAGCAGTCCGATGGTATACCTGCAGATTCAAGCTGCCCGGCACCGGGTACATGGAGGGAGTAGACAACCTGGTCGCTCCACCCGTGGTAGCTGCCGCCGATCTTAATGATCTTATCTTTCTGGGTATAGATACGCGCGATACGGAGCGCCGCCATCACACTTTCCGTTCCGGACTGAAGAAACCGTACCATCTCGACGTTAGGAACATGTTTCACGATCTCCTGGGCAGCCAATATCTCGAACTCCGAGGTACACCCGGTGGAAGGTCCTTTCTCCCGGATAATATCGATGATCTTGCTGTCGAGCTGATCATAGTGGTGTCCGAGGATGATCGGTGCACCGGACATAAGATAGTCGACGTATTCATTACCGTCTATGTCCCACATTTTATACCCTTTTGCCCGGTCCATGGTAATAGGGAAGGGCTTTTCAAGGCTCAAGTTGTGTTCCACGCCTCCGGGTATTACTTCCTTTGCTTTTTCGTATACAGCAGCAGACTTTGCATGCTGTGCATAGTACCGTTCCCGCACTTTCGACAGTGTCTCCTCGGGTATGGGGTGTGTCGGTGTTTCGACGATGTGCTTCAGCCTGTCTATAATTTCCTGATATTCCATTCCTGCCTCCTCGGATATGATAAGAAAATACAATAAAACGATTTACTAGTAAAATGCAATAAGAACATTCACGTCATTATGCATCGCTTTGTCTGCTATTGTTCACGCCATACGTCATCGATTGTATTGACATAGTAGATCTTATGGTTATTATTCCGAGCATACATTTTTTTATAAAAATGATGAAAGGAATCGATGGTGACGGTGATGAAGAAACTGGTGATTCTGGCGGTGGGGATGGTGATAGCGTGTGTTCCTCTTCGTGCGCAGGCAGCTACGGTGTACGGTTCTGCAGTGGACGGCGAACTGGGTATTGCAACAGTCGTCTCTGCAGAGAGCATTCCAGTGCATGCATGCATGGTGGGTATAAGCGGGTTATATTTTTATTCCAATGATCTTCTCAATACGTCAGGAGATATCAACCAGCGGTTTGATGGAAACGTACATCTGACCTATGGTGCTACGGAATGGCTCGAGGTGTTTCTGAACGAATCGAATTCATCCCAAACGATAACAAACAATTCTGCAGGCAGGCATAATCTGTATCAGGTCTTCGGCGACTTGACCGGCGGCTTGAAGATGGATTGGCATATACCGTATAACATTATTCTTGGTGTTGACGCATTTTTTCAACTGAACACAAGAACCGCGTCTTTTGGTTATCAGGCGAATGCGACGAATTTCGGAGTACGGCTCCTGGGAACCAGAAGGTTTGATTGGATACCGGAAATGCCCTTCGTTCTGGATATCAATATCGGATATACCTGGGACAACTCGAGATATTTATTGTCGGGACCGGACTACACCATCGGACCCTATGCCACGGTTGCAGATCTGTACGCTTCCGGGTTACCGAATAACGAGATAGAGTATGCACTGGATGTTTATCACAGCAACCAGGTGCTCGGTGCCGTTGGACTGCATGTTCCCTTTACCTACGTAACGCCCTTCCTTCAGTATTATACAAACCAGTTTGTCAGCAGTTCAAGACCGTCACTCCATTATGATCAGTCACCACAGTTTATTGTCCCGGGCGTACGTTTTACCCCGTATAAACAGCTCGCCATCGACCTTGGCGTCGAACTTGGTCTTACAAAAACCGAGACGCTACCGGTCATCGGTTTCGTTGGGCAGACTAAACAGGTCAGGGGAGTACCGCTATGGACGCTCCTTTTGGGAGCAAGCTACACGTTTCTTCCTGCCATGCCATCCGCACCGGTACAGCACGAACAGATGGGCGAGATGACAGGGACTGTGACGAGTACCACAGGTATGCCGCTTGCCGCAGTCATTACCATCAGCAATGCAACGCCGTCGCTTGTTGGTACCAATCCCTCAACCGGTGTATATTTAATCCATGTTCCGGAAGGCAATCACCGGATTACGGCCGTTGCACAGGGTTTTTCCGGTGAAACGATCATCGTGGATGTCGCGACTCATGGAAAAACAACGGCAAACTTCATGCTCATCAGGAATGAGACACTTCCGGCATCCACCCGCAACAAGCAAATGAAAGCACTTGCACAGGTCATGCACACGATGACCATAACCGCGCAATCCATTCATTTTCCCGTAGGAAGTTCCCGGGTATCGCCGGTTTTTTATCCTGCATTGGATGAGCTTGTCCGGTTGCTGAAGGACAATCCTTCCATTCATATTCTGATCCAGGGAAATACGGACAATTCGGGCTCCGCAGCGTTGAATCAGAACCTCTCGCAAGAACGGGCAACATCTGTCATGAACTACCTTATCCAACACGGCATAGCGAGCGATCGTTTGAAGGCGAAAGGCTATGGTGAAGCAAACCCTGTTGAACCGAATATATCCCAGGGTGCCCGTGCCATCAACCGGCGGGTGACAATACAATATACGATTCAATAGATGACCGAGATAAAGGAGATTTGATAATGAATAAATTTACTCTATCGTTCTTTGCTCTGATAAGCATTGCCCTGGTGTTCTCAGGATGCGGGAGGCCGAACGGCACAACGATGCCGGTCATTACCGGATTATCAATATCACCGAATCCGGTGTCTCCGAACGGTGCGATGACCGCAGCAGTCGGGGTGTCTGACCAGGATGGTGATCAGCTCCACTGTCTATGGACAGCATCACAGGGTTGGACGGTAACCGGATACGGAACAACCGCGACCGTGGTCGCCCCGCCAGCGTCCAACGCAGGAGGAGAAGTTACCGTGACGGTAAGTGACGGCAACGGCAATAGTGTCAGCGGGACAATCAATGTTGCAACAACAGGGGTAAATGGTAGCCCCGGTTCTTACATAAGCAGTATTTATGTGTCACCGAATCCGATGAATCTGCCGTTGGGTGGCAACAACCAGACGGCAACAGCAATCGTAACCGTAGCATCATCGAATCAAAGCGCCGTCAATTTCACCTCTGCGTGGTCCATAACGTCCACAACACTGGGCTGGACCATAACGGGTACCGGCAGTACTGCGACCATCAGGGCGCCGTTGGTTTCGAATAGTTCAGCACTGGTTACGGTTATTGTTTATGACTCGACAAACATTATTTCATCCAGTTCAACGAACGTGTTCACCGGTTTGATGGAATCATCATACCCCGCGGGAACAAATCCCGTTGGAGTGGCAATCGATGCGTCCGGCAATGCATGGATTTCAGACGGTGTTCTGCCGACGGCGAACTATGTACTGAAGTTGAATGCCCATGGAACGCAACAGGGGTCGTACCTGGTCGGTAGTACACCCATTGGTATGGCAATCGACGTATCCGGAAATATCTGGATCGTAAATTCTGCGAGCAATGACGTAACTGAATTGGATGTGAGCGGTAATCTCATGAGCACAGTAACCGTCGGGAATGCTCCTGAAGGGATAGCGATCGATGCATCGGGCCAGGTCTGGGTGACCAATGAGATCGACAGTACGGTCTCCGTGTTCAGTTCCACGACAGGGAATTGGATTACCACGGTCAGTCTCGGAAGCTATACGGATCCTGTTGGTATAGCCATGGACGGATCGGGTAATGCATGGGTTGCCAATTCCGGCAGCAGCACCGTCAGCGAAGTGAACACCACCGGTGTTATGAATACTTATTCCGTCAGCACACCACCATATGCCATAGCAATAGACCCTTC
>JAJYYW010000076.1 GCA_021800575.1 bacterium | reverse complement strand
GTCACCGGGTCTTTCGTGAACACGAGGGGGAGGGTGATGAATTTGCCGCCGTCGAGCGGCCATGTCTTGACGAGGGGAAGCATGGTCACGTCGGGATTGTCCTGGATCACGACCTCATGGCACGGCCCGTCCCGCACGATCTTCGGCAGCATGTCCGCCAGCTCCTTGAGCCGTGGCAGCATCTTGAGTTTTTCCCAGAAGGTTTCCGGCGGTTTTTGATCGAGCAGGGCCTTCATCTTAAGCTGGAGATCGTTGAGGTTGTTGACGCCGAGGGCAAAGGACGTCCTCGGCCCGGTACCGAACATGTTCATGAGCAGAGGGAACCTGCTGCCGGCGACGTTTTTAAACAGGAGCGCCGGTCCGCCGGTCTTGATCATCCGGTCCGCAATCTCCGCGGCCTCGAGAACCGGGGAGACCTCTTTGGTGACAACCTTCAGCTCTCCCCGCTGTTCAAGCGATGCGACGTATTCGTGCAGGTCCTTGAACGGCATGGTTAAAACATGTTCAGATGCATTGCCTGTGCAGAGCGGTGCACGCCGTTCCTGATGTGGTCGAGGTAGCTCATATAGTCTTTGTTAAGTTTGTGCCACCGGTTGATGATGTGCTTTGCGACGAGCTTGATGGCCAGCGTTGACGTGGGGTATGACTCGTAGTTGACCAGGCCCGCAACCTTCCCTATGGTCTTATCGTACACGACGTTGAATGCATCGTTGAGCAGGCGGGTGTAGGAGTAAAATTCCTCGAACGCATCGAGCATGCCTTCCTGCAGTTCTAGCGGAGACATGTTCTTCGGCTGGAATACCGCGTGCAGGCCGTCGTAGTATTGCCACATCTTGTGGAGGATCCTGCCGTCGGCCTCCATGCGCTGATACGTCTCGGTCCCGGGCAGCGGGGTGAGGATCATGTACTGCACGGTGTCGATCTTGTGCTTGATGGAAAACCGTACCGTCTCCTTGAAAATGTCCTTCTTGTCTTCGTCGCCTCCGAATATGAACATGCCGTGGATCCGGATGCTGTTGCTGTGGAACACATCGATCGCTCGCTTGATATCGTCAAGGGTCTGGTGTTTGCTCAGCCCGTTCAGGGTATCGTTGCTCACGGATTCGAACCCGATGTACACGGTATCGCATCCGGCCCTTCTCATGTCCTTGACAAGGTCGGGGTACCGGGTGATGTCCGTCCTCACCTGCGCAGACCAGTCGAATTTGAACTTTTCCTTCGCGATACGCTCCATGAGCTCGTGGGTGCGGTTGACGTTGGCGGTCAGGTTGTCATCGTAGAAGAAGACAAAGTCCGTCTTGACCTGCCGCAGCTCTTCAATGACCCGGTCGATCGGCAGGGTCCTGTACCCTTGGCCGAACATCTTGGTGACAGAGCAGAAGTTGCAATCGTACGGACAGCCCCGGGAGGTCATGACCGGTATGATGCTCATCTTGTCGCTGTTCACGAGCAGGCTGTAATCCGGGAGCGGAATATGGTCCAGGGTGTGGAGCAGTTTTCCGTTGATGACCTTTTTATCGGAGCCGTACTTCAACAGGTCCAGGATGACATCCTCGCCCTCGCCGGTAACAACGTAATCGACGTATCGTCCCGCCTCCTCAGTCAGGAAGGTTGCATGGATGCCGCCCATGATTACCGTGGAGCCCGGGTTTTTCTGCTTGAACTGCCGTGCAAGCTCGTACGCCCGTTCGGAGGTGGAGGTTAGGGAAGTCAGGAGGAGCACGTCTCCTTCAAGCTCGTTCATGGTGAGCTTTCTGCCCAGCAGGTTCTCGTTGACAATCTTCACATCGAACCCCGCGTTCCGAATGAGCGTGCCCAGGTACAGGGGGCCCATGAGCGGGAGATTCATAAATTTTGCAAAGACGTTTGCCTCGACGGCCTTTGGTTCTACGAACAATACTTTTTTCATGGTTTGTTAAACTCCTTTATTAACAGTATACTGATTCCAAACAATATCAACGAAATCGGCCACAGCCGGTAATCGACCGAGAATATCAGGAAGAATATCAGGCACAGGCCGATGAGCAGAACACCGAGATGGAAAAAAATCGTTCCCTTTCCGGTGCTGAGATAAATGGATAAGAACGATACACCCAGAAAACCCACAAAAAACGGCCACAGGTAAACCATGCCCGTCCAGGAGGTGTAGTTCTCGTAAAATGCAAGGGCGCTGAACTGGAGCAGGTACACCCCCATAGCCAGCAAGACCTGGTCCTTCTTACCCCTGTCCTTGTAGAGCAAATAAAAGCCGGCTCCGGCAATCAGGGGGAAGACGGGCCAGAGGTTATAAACTCCCCGTATGTATCCATAATTTTCAAGGATCAGCAGTGCCCCGATGCTTATACAGAGGAATGCGAGCACATTGTATCTGCTTTTTTTTACGGTCACCTGCATTGGTTTAATGGTTTCATTAATATAGTGCCTCTCGGGACGAGAGTAAATCCCGTTTTTCCGGAACACGGATGTTGGCCGTGCTGCCCGGTGCAGGATACAGAATCTATCGTACTGTCGTTTTCAGCGTCATGGGTTTTCTTACGGGGTAAACAATAACGGTTGTTCCCTCAGGTCTTCCTTTTAAGGCTGTATGCTGTATCCCATAAAAGGGGACACTTTGCAAACAAATTCTTTGGCGAGGCCGGACACTGCACCAGGGCGTTGTGAAGATTTCTTACCAGCCCTGTTCCGGGTCAGCGCAGTGCTATGTATGACACCTGTCGTTCCTGGCTGCCCGCCCGGTGTGAATGAAAACCCGGGGAACACCTCGTGCACAGGGGAATATGGAATATGCTGGAAAGCGGCACACCGGCTGCGCTGAGCTGACGCTGCGCTATGGTCCGCGTATCGAGCATGCCTTTATCCCCGGACGTTTGCCGGAATGCATCCCCGACCGGGGTCACTTCGTTGATCCGCTCGGCGACCTCTCTTCCGACCTCGTAGCAGTTTTTACAGATGCCCGGTCCGATAGAGCAGTATGTCAGCTCCGGCGCCGCAGCATAGACGGATCGCAGCGTTTCCATGGTGTTCAGGATAACCGCATTTGCCAGGCCTCTCCAGCCTGCGTGAATCACGCCCGCCACGTTGCTCACGGGATTATAGAGCAGGATCGGGAGGCAGTCCGCCGTTTTGATCCCCAGTATCCGGTGCCGAACGCTGGTCAGCAGTGCATCGGCAACCGGGACGGGACCGAGGGGTTGGTCTCCGACGATAAACACCGTGTTCGTGTGCCGCTGCGACACGAGTATGATGCCGTCAGGCCATGGCGCATCCGCAGTTCCGAATCCATGTTCGAGGGATGTAAACTGTTGAAGGTTTTGTGCCTTAAGATAGTTCATGTTCTGAGAGAACCTCATGCAGCCAGGGCGGGAACGGTGCAGTAAAGGACAGGGGCGTACCTAGGACAGGGTGCAGAAAACCGATTGCATAGGCGAACAGTGCAATGCCGTCAAGCAGCAGGACCATTTTCTGGAGCTTAAGGTCGCGGAACACGGGCTTCATCCGGGAGTACAGGGTGTCATTGACGATGGGATAGCCCATGTCGCTGAGTTGTGTCCGCAACTGGTGGGTCCTTCCCGTTTTTGGGAACAGCTCGACAACGGTTGCCTTGTTCACCGTTTTGAGGACCCGGAACGAGGTGAGAGCCTGCCGTCCCCGGGTCGTCTTCGTGGTCATTCTTTTCCGGTCCACCGGGTGGCGTGCAATCACCGTGTCAATTAATCCTGCCTGCTCGGTAAAGGCATTGTACGTGACCGCAATGTATGTTTTATGGATGGTCCGTTGTTTAAACATCTGCAGGAGGTTGAGATGCGCCTCGTTGGTTTTGGCTATTATCAAAAGCCCGCAGGTCTGTTTGTCCAGGCGGTGAACAATGCCGCGGCGCAGTGGGTCGCCCATGTCAGAGAGCGTCTTGTTCATGGAAAGCAGACCGTTGAGCACCGTGTTATGAAGGGCCGAAGGTGTGGGATGTGTTGCAACGCCGGCGGGTTTATTCACGATCATGAGGTGCTTGTCCTCGAAGAGGATCGGGAGGCGGATCGTCTCCGGTTGTGGCACTGCCGCGGGCGTCTCCTCCGGCTGGTCCACGCGGATCTGTTCGTGTGCCTTTACCCTATAGTCCGGTTTTTGTAGGATCGTACCGCCCACCCACACCCTGCCGCCGGTGATGAGGGACTTCGCCCTTTCTCTCGAGATGGAGGGGAGCTTACCGGCGAGAAAAATATCGAGCCTTTTCCCCTGGTCTTCTGCACCGGTGAGAAGGTCGTCGTGCTTCGGAGCCATGTTACCAGATCTTCGATTTTATCCTTTGCCCGGAGAGTTTTATGATGACGTCGGCAATTGCCCGTTCGTACAACTGGAGAACCGATTTGTTTTGCTTTAATTCGGGCGACAACCTGCTTAAAAAAAGCTCTTTTCCTTCGGAAAGTTCGTCCTTCATGACCTCGTAGAAGGAATCGTTTTCAATGCCCTGTTTTACCTTTTCCTGGTTGTACAGGGCCAGATCAGAGGCAATGGCTCTCGCAAGCCTTTTCGCTTCGACTTCATTTGCTATTAGCGGCATACAGCCCCCTTTGCTCGTTTGCTTCAATTAAACCACTCAATTCCTGAATTTGCAACTGTGCGGCCTGTACCCCTTGGCGTATCATGTCCGCGTACCTGCCAAAATCCGTCCATTCAAGACCGTCAAGTGCGGGGCGGATGACGATGTCGGCACCCCGCAGTTGTTCTTCTTTTGCGATGTGTCTCAGGATGGCGTTGGAGCGCCAGATGAGGTCGATGCCCCGCTTCGGCGTTTTTACGCTGTCGAGCGGAGAAGAGACATCGACCGCTATCACGATGTCCGCCCCGAGCTGCCGCGTATGCCGTACCGGAACCGTATCGATAAAACTCCCGTCCACCAGGAGCATGTTGTCTTTTTGAACAGCGGGGAGTACCCCCGGAATCGCAGAGCTCGCCATGATTGCCTCCCGAAGCGCCCCCTTCTCCAGCTTGAGGACTTTGCCGTTGAGAATGTCCACCGCGACTGCGGAAAACTTGACCGGCAGTTTTTCAATCTGTAGATCGTCGATCAACATGTTGATCAGGCCCCGGTAGGTCTGATCGTTGACGAACGACAGCCTGGTGAGGGAAGAGGCGTAAAACATACCGGTAAAGAAATGCCGGCGCACGGATTCAAACACACTGTCCTTTTCTGCCTTTTTGCCCCGTACGTAGTCAAGCTTGATGCTCCTGAATTCTTTACTCCTGAGCATCAGTTGCAGTTTGTCCTCTATGAGTGCCGGGTTTTGGGAGCTTGCGTATATGGCGCCGACGATGGCGCCGGCACTGGTGCCGGCGATGCAGTGGAACTTAATACCTGCGTTATGGAGATGTTTGATCACCCCGATGTGTGCCAGACCTCGTGCGCCGCCGCCGCCGAGAGCGAGCCCGATCTTTACCATAAGGTCCGCTTATTTTTCGAGTTCGACATTCCAGTATGAAGCATCTACGATATTCAGGAACGGTGCCCACTCCTTGTAGAGCACGTGCTTGAAATTGAAGGCTGCGTAGGGCGTCCATTCTGGTTTTTTCGGTCTTTTGATCAGCTTCATACCTGCCTGTTCAGGCGTGCGCCCGCCCTTGTGTTTATTGCACTCGAAACAGCTGCAGACAACGTTCTCCCAGGTGCTGAGACCGCCGGCGGATCGCGGTGTTACATGATCGATGTTCAGCTCGGTCCTGGCAAACGACAGGCCGCAGTATTGACAGGTGTTTTTGTCCCGCGCAAAAATGTTTAACCGGGAAAACCGGACATGTTTTTTCGGAATGCGGTCGTACGTAACAAGGACGATCACCCGCGGTACCTTGATGACCCGCTGGACCACGCCGATGACATCGTCGCCGTATTCGGCTTTCAAGTCGGCCCAGTTGGAAAAGTCGTAGATCGTGAATTGCCGGTCCACCACCTTTGCGATGCCCTCATACAGCAGAATAAAAGCCCGTTTTACCGTGGTCACATGGACCGGGAGATAGGACTTGTTGAGTACCAGGACCTCGGTTGACAAAACACCCACGTTATACCTGCCCGTGCCTCAGGACTTCGGATACCAGCGTGTCACTTCCGTAGGTTGCGTTCTCTTTGACCAGTTTCTCGACCAGATCTGCGTTTCGCTTCCGGAATGCAGTGACGATCTCCCGGTGCTGGGCGATCGAGCCCTCGATCTTGCCGCTCATCGTGAGCGCTATCCTGAACCGCTGAAACTGCTGGGCCAGCGACTGGAGCAGCTGGTACAGTTTTTCGTTTCCGCAGTTACGGAGGAACTTATCGTGGAAATCGTTGTGCAGTTTGAATGCGATCCTCCACTCGCCTTTTTTGTGGGCGTCTTCGAGACGGTTGTTGATCTCCTCCATTTTTTTGATGTCTTCCTCGCTCATCCTGCTGCACGCGAGCCGTGCGGCGTAGCCTTCCAGAATGCTTTTGAGATCATAAAAGTCCCGGATGTCCTTTTCGGTTATGGGGGCCACATAGGCGCCCCGGTGTGCCTGAACTTTTATGAAGCCTTCTGTTTCCAGCTGCCGGATAGCTTCGCGGATCGGCGTTCTGCTGATGTTGAATTTGTTCGCCATCTCCGCTTCAGCAACGCGCTCCTCCGGCTGAAGAATACCCCGAATGATAGCGTCCCGTATTGCGTCCGCTATTTGCTCCCGCAACGTCTGTTTCTTTTGTAAATCAATTTGTCTTAGTCCCATAATGTTTTATGTATACAATATACATTTCAAAAGTCAACTATTTTCTTCGCTCACTGCCCTTGCTGCAGTGTTGCCTGGAACGGAATAGCGATAACGGGCATTGTTTTCATGGTTGTCCGGACCGTTATCACCCCCTGGACCGTACCGTTGGTTT
>JAJYYW010000075.1 GCA_021800575.1 bacterium | reverse complement strand
GGAAGTCATCCTGCATGCAGCGTCGGAGTACGGGGTGTCGGAAGAACGGCTCGTCAAGGCCATAGAACAAAAACCGAGCATCAAGGAGCGTCTCGCGATCGACATCGACCGGTTCCACTATCTCTCGTTCATACAGGCAGCTCTGTGCGAAGAGGCCAAGAACGACAACATCATCTATCACGGACACGGCGGGCACCTGCTGCTCAAGGGCGTAGCACACGTGGTCAAGGTGAAGGTTATCGCGGACATGGAACAGCGCATCATGTTTGCGATGGAGCGCAACAAGTTTTCCCGCGAAGAAGCCATGGTCTATATCAACACGGTCGACGATCAGCGGCAGAAATGGACAAAGTTCCTCTACGATGTCGATTGGAACGATCCTGCCCTGTACGACGTTGTCATCAACCTGAAAAAGGTTTCCATCCAGACCGCCTGTGACATGGTGGCTGTCATGGCGCAGTCTGCCGAATTCAAGACCACCGATGCCTCGAGAAAGACGATGGAGAATATCGTGCTTGCAAGCAGGGTCAAGGCGGCCCTTGCATCGAACGATGCCACCAAAAACTGCAACGTCGAGGTCAGCGCGGACAACGCTATCGTCACCGTGAGCGGCAAGGTGGACAGTATGGACGACGTGGAGAACATCGAGGAACTCGTGAAGAACCTTCCGGGCGTGAAGGGTGTCAGCTGCAAATGTCATCCGCACTACCTGAAGGATGTCGTTCTGTAAGGCGGGGCGCAGGTCTTCCCCTCCCGGCGCTGCTGTCTCAGAACAGCCCGACATCCGCCGGCGCACCCCGGCGGCTACGTGAGGAGTAAAGCGTCTTTGAGTTTTTTTATACGGTCCCGCAGTTCTGCGGCTTTTTCGAACTCGAGCGCCCTGGCGGCCTTTCTCATGTCTTTCTCAAGGTCCCTGACCATGGCCGGAATCTTGTCGGGATTGACATATTCTTCTCCGCCCTCGGCAGTCGCAACGGGCACGGTGTAGTAGTCCTGTTCATAAATGGACGTGCGTATTTCCTGGATGTTCTTCCTGATGGTTTCCGGTATGATGCCGTGGTCCTCGTTGTACCGCAGCTGTTTGGTGCGCCTGCGGTTCGTTTCGTTGACCGCCTGTTCGATGGACCGCGTCATGGTATCCGCGAAGATGATCACCGTTCCGTTGACGTTCCTCGAAGCCCTTCCGATCGTCTGGATCAGGGAGCGCGCGGAGCGCAGGAAGCCCTCCTTGTCCCCGTCGAGGATTGCGACGAGCGATACCTCGGGCAGGTCAAGTCCCTCCCGCAGGAGGTTGATGCCGATGAGCACATCGAACGAGCCGAGTCTGAGGTCCCGTATGATGTCCATCCGTTCCAGCGTTTCTATATCCGAGTGCATGTATTTGACCTTGATCCCGAGTCCTGCATAATACTCAGTCAGTTCTTCGGCCATGCGTTTGGTCAGGGTTGTCACCAGTACCCGCTCGCCGTGCTGGGTCCTGGCACGGATCTCCGCCAGCAAAGTATCCACCTGGTTGGTAGCACCCTTGATCACGATCCCGGGGTCTATCAGGCCGGTGGGCCGGATGATCTGCTCGATGACCCTGCCTCCGGATTTTTCTATTTCATAATCGGCGGGTGTTGCGGAAACGTAGACCACCCGGTCGATCCGCTGTTCAAACTCGTCGAACTTCAGTGGCCTGTTATCGAGCGCCGAGGGCAGGCGGAACCCGAACTCGACGAGCGTTTTCTTTCTGCTGCGGTCACCCTCGTACATGCCGCCTATCTGCGGTACCGTGATATGGCTCTCGTCGATAAACGTGAGGAACTGCGCGGGAAAGTAGTCCAGCAGGGTCGGAGGCGGCTCCCCGGGTGCCCTGCCGCTGAGATGGCGGGAATAGTTCTCGATACCCGTGCAGTACCCCATCTCTTCGAGCATTTCAAGGTCGTACAGGGTCCTGCGTTGCAACCGTTCGACCTCGAGCAGTTTTCCTGCGAGCCGCAGTTCTTTCAGACGGTCCGCGAGTTCCTGCTTGATCGACTCGACGGCATGGTTGAGCGCATGTTCCTCGGTGACATAGTGGCTCGCAGGGTAGATGACGACCCGTCTGAGCATGTTCCGCTTTGTGCCCCTGATCGGGTCGAACGTATAGATCGTGTCGACCGTGTCCCCGAAAAATTCCACATGGAGGGCGGTGTCGCTTTCGTACGCCGGAAACACCTCAACGATATCCCCCATCACCCTGAATACGCCCCGTGAGAAGTCGTAGTTGTTCCTGGTGTACTGAATCTTCACGAGTTTGTGGATGAATTCGTCCCTGTTCAGTGTCCTGCCGGATTCCGCATACGCGAGCATGCCCTTGTACGCCTCGGGAGAGCCCAGTCCATAGATGCAGGAAACGCTTGCTACGATGATGACATCCTCGCGCTCGAGCAGGGAGTGCGTCGCCGAATGACGCAGCTTATCGATCTCGTCATTGATGGACGAGTCTTTTTCGATGTAGGTATCGGTTTCCGGTTTGTACGCCTCGGGCTGGTAGTAGTCGTAGTAGCTCACGAAGTATTCGACTGCGTTGTCCGGAAACAGGCCCCGCATCTCGGTATACAACTGTGCGGCGAGGGTCTTGTTCGGCGCCATGATGAGCGTCGGAAGCTGTACCTGCTGGATGACGTTGGCCATGGTAAAGGTCTTGCCGGACCCGGTCACCCCGAGCAGGGTCTGGTGCTTGAACCCCTTTTGCAGGCCCTCCACGAGCTGACGTATAGCTTCGGGCTGATCCCCGTTCGGGTTATATTCTGAAACCAGTCTGAACTGTGTCATACCTCTCTCAAGATAGTGTTTGTACGGTTCCAAAGTCAACCCGTGGTGCAGGGTGCACGATCCACACGGTATAAAAGTTTGGCATCTACCTGCACAGAACGAGGAAGGGACAGTAGGTGCAGGCATCGGGATCCGTGTCGTCGCGCTCGAAAGCAACAGCGGGATCCAGCAATTCCTGGATCAGGTTCTTCAGCGAGGGCATGAACACATGTTCCATAAGCCTGGCGCGGAGGTGGTCGTACGGTTTCTTAAACAGCGGGGTATCCGGGCTGTTTTTATTTTTTATCATAAACAGGCTTGCATTGAGGTGCTCCCAGTCTATACCTCCGATGTTGAGCCTTTCCGCGGAGGCCCGGATCAGGTAGAGGTACAGGGGCAATTGAAACGAACGGATCAGGTCTTTCATGTCCGCCCGCGTCGTCAACGGCCCGCCGCCGTTGAGCCGTTGTGCGAGCTTCGCGGTCGCGGGGATCACCGGCCTGCTGGCGGTCTTATAGTCTATGATGAGGTAAGCGCCGTCCTTCCTGTCGATCCTGTCTATCTTGCCGTGGAGACGGACATCGATGCCGGCGATTGCGGTAAACGCAGCCGGAACGAATTGCTCCAGGCTGACAATGAAGGACCTGCGCTGACCGTCTTTCCTGATGAAGTCTTTCAGCAGCCGTTTAACGATTTCCCGGAGGAGAAAAAATTCTCCGTTATTTTCCCCGTGAAAGGCGGTGCGGAATTCGGTCTCAAGGATCCGCTCCAGAACAGCATCGTGGGATTCGTTGTACACATAGGTCGTGTGCACATGGTCCGTATAAAAAAGCTCAAGCACTCTATGGACAAACGAGCCGATGTCCTTGGCTTCTATATCTTCCCCGGTTTGTCTTGTTTCTTTTAATTTCAGAATATGTCCGTAATAAAACTGTGCCGGACAATTCAGGTACGTATCGATGGCGGTGGGCGACAGTCCCCTCGCAGCGATACCGGATAGTACATCCATGACACCGCCGGTCTTTTGCAGAGCCGTTTTCACGGGTTCATGGACCCCGGTCTTGAACTGCCGTTTCATGAACCCGATGGTGGCCGCGGGGCCGGCCACGCCCCCGGGCTTCAATTCGATGAGTTTGTTCTGGTGTTTTTCCTGTTCCCAGATCAATTCTTCGATGAACCTGCTCCGTTCCACGTCATCGCCTTTTGTATACATGAGGTGGACTTCCTGCGCGCTGTTGATGAGTCTCCTGAAGTGGTACCGGAAGATGTGCTCATATTCACGGTACGTCGGGAGGTTGAGGGCCTTTTTGACCTGGGCGGGGAGGAGGGGCTCATAACGCGGGACCGAGGGCAGCACGCCCTCATTGCAGTCGAGCACGATTACCCGCTCAAAGTTGAGCACCCGCGTTTCGAGCAGTCCGAGTATCTGCAGCTGCGTCAGGGGGATGCCGTTGAACGGTATGGACTGGATGTCCGCGGTGCTGTTGAACAGGGAGAACAGCCGCTGCCGGTCGAATTGTTCGTCCCGGAATGCAGCGCTGCGCAGCATCGCGATACTGTCGAGCAGCCCCCGGATGAATGACGGTGAAAACTTGTACCGCAACGCCGAACTCTCCCTGAGCACCGCCTGCAGGGCCGTATCCAGTGCCGCGGCAAAGTCGCGGACAGCAAGCCGTTCCGGCTCAAACGGTCTGAAGAACACCGCGTGCAGCTCCCGGATGTATGATCCCACGGTTTCCGGCGCAACCGGGCTATCTCCGGTAACGTTCATCACTCCCGCAATCGCGGTGTACCGCTGCTCGTTTTCGATATCGTCCAGCCCGATAAATACCCTGCCCGATGAGATCATGAAGGCTTCTATCTGCTGAACGACGGTATGAACACGCTGATCGTGCATGCCTTTGATGTAGGGATGCTTCAGTACCCTGAGGTAGTCTTTTGCATAGTACTGCCGGTTGTTTCCCGCTGCTGCGGGCCTGGCGGAGGTCTGCGCATCGAACAGGGTATTGATCAGGGTATACAAGGGGGTTCTCTTCAGGGGGTAGCCCATGGTCACATTATAATCATACGGCCGGTAATCCATGACGTTTGCCAGCAGGGGCAGCAGCGTCGCTGATTCGGGAATGACTATCGCGGTGCCCGATACCGCCCGGGTGGTGTCCCGGAGGACCGTGTACACGTGTTCGACTTCCTCGTGCGTATCATCGGCTTCGTACAGGACGATCTTCACGGTGTCTGCGGGCTGCCGGGCTTCACCGGTGTTTTCGTGCATGCGGATCGATGCGCCGAGGCTTTGCTCCAGAAGCTTTGCAGTGTCATCCGCAGGGTCGAGCTGGGTGAAGAATGCATTGTTCGTTCGGTTCAGCAGACGCCGGATCACCACGGATTCTGCCCTGGTCAGGGCAATAAGCCCGGCGACATAGATGTGATCGAATCCCATCTGGATCCCGTCCCCGTCTCGGTTTGCCGCTGCCGCGTAATTCATGCCGCGGGTCGTGCGGTGCTTTTGCCCGAGCCTGCTGTGAAACTGTTTTCGTACAGCGGAAAAATGACCCAGCAGCCGTGTGATCCCCGGGGGCGCATTCTCGAGGGAAAGCGACGCAAGGGCTTGGGCATCCACCAGACCGGTATCCAGCTCGTCAATCACCTTGAACAGCTCGATACCCCAAAATACGAAGTCCTCGAACCTGTCGAAGGTCCGTCCTTCCACAATCGTAGTCATGCCGCGGACGAGCGTGAACAGCTCGTACACGGCGTCCAGCAGGCCTATCTCGGGTGCGTGGTTGCCCGCCGCTGCGGTCATGAACTCGGTCACCGTGAAGATACGGGGCGGGAAAAAAGCAGATTGCAGGCGTTCCGAAAGGTAGTTCGTCAGGTAGAGTCCGGGCCGTTTCCCCGGGAACACCACCGCTGTCTTTGAAAAATCACGCAGGGAGCCGGCCTCCCTGATCAGTGTTTCCCCAATGATGGGGATCAGCGGCTCATGAGCGGGGAATGCTTCTAAAACAGCCATACCCTGCACCATGGAACGTTTGTGATCACGCTACTCCCTCTCCTTTTTGTACCGGAGAGACTCCCGGTAGTAGGGCCGTACCCTGAACTTGACACCGAGCCCGTCCGCCACGACCTGTGTTGCGCGGACATCGATATTCGGCAGCTCGACCATAGTCGCAGTCACCTCGTGGAAACGCGTTTTCGCGAGCCGTATGAAATCAATGACCGCCTGATAGGAAGCCTCGCCATAGGCGTTGTTGCACAGCTTGCTGTAGGTCTGTGCATCCGGAGCATTGAGGCTGACGGAAACGGCGTCGACAACCCCGGCGAGCTCCCTGGTGATGTCCCTGCCATATACGAGGTTGCCCAGTCCGTCCGTATCGAGGCGGACTGTTTTGACCCCGTTTTCCTTCAGCCACCGTGCCACTGCAATCAGCACATCGATCCGCTGGGTCGGCTCCCCGAACCCGACGAACACGACCTCCTCGTATCCCGGGAACCGCCTGAGAGCGCCGATGATCTCTTCGTATGTCGGCTCCCGCTTGAACAGCTTGAGATGGTAGTCCCTCACCGAGTAATCGTTTCTGAACTTCGGACAGAACACGCAGACGTTCGTGCACCGGTTCGTTATGTTCAGGTACAGCTTGTTGTCCAGCCGGTATACGATCGTCTGGTCAACACCGATGCCGAAGGCCGTGCGCGCGTTGTCCAGCAGGATGTCCGCAAGACGGACCTCATCGATATGTTTGATGGCGGCGATCGCCTTGAGCACCTGTTCCGTGTAGGCAGGTTCGTTGCGTTTTCCCCGGAAGGGTACCGGTGATAAGAACGGGCAGTCCGTTTCGATCACCAGCCGTTCGATGGGCAGCGCCGTAACAGCATCGCGCAGGGACTGTGCGTTTTTGAATGTGATAATGCCGTTGATAGAGAGATAAAACCCCAGGTCAAGCGCTTGGTGCGCCTGTTCCATGTCACCGCCATAACTGTGGATGACACCGGCGACATCGCCTGCGTGTCCCTGCCGCAACAGGCTCATGGACTCCTTGTTCGCATCCCTGCTGTGGATCACGAGGGGCAGCCGCTTGGCCCTTGCAAGGGCTATGAATGCCTCGAACGTACGGATCTGGTCCTCTTTCGGGGAATGCAGGTAATGGTAATCGAGCCCCACC
>JAJYYW010000074.1 GCA_021800575.1 bacterium | reverse complement strand
GATCATCATAAAGTCCTTGGGGAAGCGATCTAAATTCCTACGTACAGCCTGATTCAAAACCCGTGTCTCAACTCCATAAAGCTCTGCCAAATCCCTGTCCAGCATTACCTTTTGTCCCCGGATGAGCAGGATCTTCTGCTCGATCATATCAACCGGTATAATTGCATAAGATTTCATGAAGCCTCCTGATGTAAGATATACGCCTATTAATCGTAATATGTAAAGTGAAATTTTAAGATATTGAGCGGACTCCGGATTCTTTTGTTTATGCCGACGCTGTCCCAGTTTGTACCTTCGATAAGCATGCCGGTATATTGAACGAAGGTGTCGAAATCTTCAAACCCCATTAGAAACTTATTTTTAAGAATATTTGCTCCTTATTAATTATTTTATAGCTACGCATCGAGCACAAGTTCTTGGCCTATAAAGGATGCGGTTTCTAACGGGGTAAAATATCTAAATCTCATAACGCCCCCTAGCCCCCTCTTATCTTAAGAGGGGGGATTATAATGTTCCGTAATTTCATATCGCGACTGACCTCATTTTCAATGGAGAAAAATTACGTTATTTCACAGGAATCCTATTTTACGGTGCTTGGGCTCGGGTTCGGGTTGAACCATAAGCTTACGGATGGCATCGAATATGACTTTTATTTCTTCATCATGGTTTTCTATTTTTCTTTCGAGCTGGGATAATTTTTGAGCAAGCTCTTTATGGGAAGAGAGGATCTCTCTGAGCTTAACGAATACCCTAATAATAGCAATATTGACCTGTATGGCTCGTTCACTGTTAAGAATGCTTGAAAGCATAGCAATGCCCTGTTCTGTAAATGCTTTTGGCAGTTTGCGGGTTCCACCCCAACTTGATGTTCCAAAATGGAACTTCAAGTTTTCGAATTCATTTTTCGAAAGTTGGATCATAAAATCATCAGGAAATCTTGTTAAATTCCGGGAGACAGCTTTATTTAAATCTCTTGTAGATACCCCATAAAGCTCTGCCAGGTCTCTGTCCAGCAGGACCTTCTGTCCGCGTATGAGCAGGATCTTCTGTTCGATGGTTTCGATTGGTACAAGTGCTTTTGGTTTCACGAGTCCTCCCGTTGCCTAAATTATTACAATAGTTTTCTGACCAGTTGTTTAAAGCTGGTGATCCTTTGCCAGCCGAGATCTTTGACTGCAACCTCGCCGTTGAAGTAATAGTACGTGCCCTGTTTTATTTCCGTTACATTGCCATCGCCATAGTATTCGAAAAGATATTTGTGGACCTTATGTTCCAGATTTTCTGTATCTTTTGCATAGAAAGCCTTTTCGAATATCTGACCGTACTCGCCGCTGACGAGCTCGAAGGTTGCGAGGTAGAGTCTTCTGCCGTTTTTAATTGCGACGTCCTTATCACTTTTCGTCATAATGCCTCCTGCGTGTTAAAACAAAACAACTTATCTCTTATAAGAGATTTCATACGAACTCCCCCTATAATTTCTATATAGTATTTATTCGTATTATGTCAATCAAAGTACTGGAAAAGGAGGGGCAGGATAGCTCCGTGTATTTTATGGATAAGTCCACAATAATTTGATAAAATATGATCAGGTAACGTTCTTCCGGAAAGTGGTTGATGGTAAACGAGGCAACAGGGCTCAGGATAAGAGCTTTTAAAAAGGGAGGATGTATGAAGCGCTTTAATAAAAGAATACTGCTCGATATACTGCCAATTATTTTACTCGTCAACCTCTTGTATCCCCTTGTATCTGCAGCCGGGCAAAACGGAATAAAAACACCGGCGGTAACTATTCTCGACAATTTCTTTCTGGTACGTCCGCCTGCCTTCCTCGAACTCGCGGACAAAATAATGCCGGCGAAAACGGCAGCTATCATATTCCCGCTTGACGTTTTCAGCACCATAAAAGAAGGAGATACATTTTCAATAATTACGAAGTCTTCAGCGATAGTCACGGGAACTGTAAATAAATTTATCAACCCCTGCCCGAGTGAGATGAATACAGATGCAGCAGCCTGCGGCGAACTTCTTTTGGAAAAGAATATTGTTTGGGGTAAAGGCTATTATGACGATGCAGTGAGCTCTTCATTATTAGCAGTTAAAGGTAAAGCTTTATCCAATAACAATGTCGGGTCTTTTGAACCGTTGCAGAAGAATGCAGTAAAACAATACGAACCAGCAATGAAAAAGTATATGAAAGGCTATACGTACAGCTTTGGTGAGGCCGTCAGGATAGTACCTCCTCATTCCAGGAAGACGTATGATTTTATATCGTTAGATTATTTCAAATCCGAAGAATACGCAACCCTGGGAGACAAGGCAATAGAGCATACTTCCTTTTTATTTGCCGTCGATAACAAAAAGGCAACTCTTTTATTGCATGATAATGCGCTACAGAGAATTATTGCTCTTACAGACGTGAATGGAGATGGTATTGACGAAGTGCTGGTTTTTGTCAGTTCGGATATCTATGAAGGAACTTATGAGATGCGGCTTTTTGACGGTACAAAATTTATCGGAGCAAGCCGCGAATTGTATACCTGGATTGATTGATTCGTTCATGAAAGGCTCTCAGCATTCTTCTGTGAGAGGACAGTGCTGCAATGAGAAATTTTGCGGTAAAACGAATCTCAGAGCATGGTCTCAAGGATATCACCGGCTGTTTTGACAGCGTTGAGACATTTCGTCGCGAACAGGTTCATCTCCTGCGCCTTCCGCATGTTCTCCGGTGTACCTATGTTCATGCCGATGATTTTTTCGCAGTCGCAGGACCCCAGCCGTTTTGAAAATTCAGCCATGAACCTTCTTCCCAGTTCGTAGGTCTTGATCTTTGCGTTAACGGATTCAATGTCCTTTCTGCCGTGTTTCATGGAAATGGCCATAAGTGCGCCTGTTACTGCACCGCACAGACTGCTGCCGGTTGCCGAAACGCCGGCCCCGAAAACCGTTGCGAGCTTTAAGGCGCTCTCCTCGTCCATCGTCTCCGTCTGCCGGTATGCGGTAAAAACCGATTGTGCACAGTTCAGCTGTTGTTTAAAAAGTTCCGTTGTGTGATCTTTCCTGTTCATTGTATCCTTCTTTCGATTAAGGGGCGTATCCTGAGAGGACATATTATGCCTTTTCAAAGTGTTCTGCAATCCAGAGCTTAATTATAGATTGCCGGGGAACACACAGGCGTCTCGCCTCTTTGTCAAGCAGGCTGATCATCCAGAGAGGAAAATCAACATTTACCCTTTTCTGCTCCTGCCCGGGCCTTCTCGATTTGGATAGATCCAGATGTTTTGAAATATCCTTGCCTTCATCAAAATTTATATCGAACTCACGAGCCTTCATAGTATGATTTATACCTTTGATATACCGGAAGTCAAGAACGGTACGTTTCAGATTAACTACCGAAAAGCATGACGATTCCATGCCCGGAAAAGACACAGAGGAATTACCTGCGGCCGCAGCGATCCGCTTTATTTGATATTCCAACCCGGAATCTCAAAAAAACTTTTCCCTTATCGGTGGTCGCAATTTGCAACCGCCTCTTGTGTTTATCCTGTTCCATGCTACACTTAGAGATAAAGGGGCTCCCCTTGTAACTCCGTTCGGGAGAGAGGATGGCGGATACAGAATTTAAACTCCAGCCAGATGAGCTGAAGGGCTTAAAAAGGAAGATGGTCGTCTTCCCGGGTGCAGTTCTTCTGCTGCTGGCCATCCTTGTTTTTTTACCGGCAGGCACGATCCACTACTGGCAGGCGTACGTTTATATGGCCGTCTTGCTCGTCCCTATGGTCCTCGTTGTCAGTTACTTCTTCAAACGAGATCCGAGATTTTTGCTGCGCCGGCTGAGACTGCGGGAGCGGGAACCGGAACAGAAAAGGATTGTCTCTGTCTCGCTCCTGTTTTTTATTGCAGGTTATCTCGTTTCAGGGTTCGACCGCCGCTTTGGCTGGTCGGACGTACCCGCGGGTATTGTCATCATGGCGAATGTGCTGGTCCTTGCAGGCTATCTTTTTATCTTCGCTGTCTTTAAAGTGAACAGATACGCTTCACGGGTGATCCAGGTGGATAAAGACCAGACGGTCATAACCACAGGGCCCTACCGGATTATCCGTCACCCGATGTATCTGGGATCTATCGTGCTGTTCATGTCCACACCGGTTGCTCTGGGCTCATACTGGGGTGTTGTCCCCTTTATCGAAGTACCGGTTTCCCTGGTGTTCAGGATCCTGAACGAAGAAAAAATACTCTTAGCACAACTGCCCGGATACAAAGAGTACTGCACAAAGGTCAGGTTCAGGCTGCTGCCTTATGTATGGTAGTCGGCATAAAAGTGAAACAACAATCACGGAGTTTGGTACGTCGTCATCGGGCAGACGGTCCTACTTGTCCATCACGATGACCCTGAACGGTATCTGGAGGACCGGTGTTCTTGCGTCACTGGTATGGACGATGATGTCCGTGGTGTACTCGCCTGCGCGATCGAACGGCTTTGCCCTGACGTTGAGTTTATAGATGTCCGGGGCAAACCGCTGGACCTCTATGTGCAGATAGCCCTTGGTATCGAAGACCGTGTTCAGCGTAAACGGCTTTTTGTGACGGCTGAACAGATACGTACCAAACACCGATGACTCCCTGCCCTTCAACAGGATACCGGCAAAGATCTTGTCCGGGTTTGCGCGCAGATCGAACATCTTGTTCGCCTTCACCGGAATGGTCAGGACGGGATACCGGGAAGACCCTGTGTGCAGGAGGACCGAACTCTGCAGCAGGCCGGCAGGGAGTGCCCTGTCGATCCGGATCCCGATGGTATACGCGTGGTCTCCTGTTGTGTGCAGGCCGGTGTGCACATAGGGGGACGTTGACGTTACCGACGTGATGCCGAAGGATGTTGCCGTGAAGACTACGGTTTGTGAAAGGGCCCGGTTGTCATGGATATCCCCGAAATCCACGCGTCCGGGCTGCAGGGTAAAAAGCTGCCGCACAAATGCGGTTACCTTGAACGCGAGCGCCCGCTCGTTGGACGCATTGGTATACACGATGATTCTCTGGTCAACACGGCCGTTCAGTCCCTTCGTATCCAGCCGCACGGACATCGCGATATCTCCCCCGGGTGCAATCTCGCGGTTTTGCACCTGTGCGAAGATGCACCTGCACGGGGACATGATTCCCTGGATGAACAGCGGCGCCCTGCCGGTATTTTGTATATGGAAATCGTGGGTCACGACATCCCCCGCATCGAGGTGCGAAAAATCATAGGATGTCTGCGGGACAACCACAAACGGGGCCGCCGGAGTATGTCGTGTACACGATGCAAGGCCTGCAGGAACCGCCAGTCCAAGGACAGCGGTCCACAGAAGTAACCGAAGACGCACCCGGGTCTTGTGCATGATCACCGCACGTTACTCCTGTCCATCGTCTGCATTCCGGTTCAGTCGCCGGCCGGGGTCACCGGCGGCTTGTGCTTCATGTAATAGTTGTACCCTGCCCTGCCCTTGAGCACCAGCCACTGAATGGCCTGCATTTCCTGCGACGCCTGCGGGTTGTCCGGGTCGGTAAAATCAAGATGTATGGAAGTCCGGGCTCCGGGCGAGCTCATCGAGTTGTAGGTAAACGGTACGCCCATGGGGATTGCCGTGTACGGCGCAAAATTCGCGGTCGGCGTGAAGCAGTCCGCCATGGAGTTTGCCGATGCGTCGAACTGGCTTAGGGGCTTGATACCGAAGATCAGCTCTGCTGTCTTGAACATGCTGGTGAGAGAATAATGTACGTTGGAGATATACCCGCGCTTCGCATACGGGCTTATCACCAGGCTGTACATCCGCATGGCGTCCACGTGGTCCATGACACCCTGCGGATCGTCCTCGGTGACGAAGATGACCATGTCCTTCCAGAACGGACTATGTGTCAGCGCGTCAACGATCATGCCGAGTCCTGCATCGTTGTCCGCAACGAACGACTGCGGAGTCGGGTCCCCGGGGCTGGTCCCTTCCATGTGGTCATTGGGCAGCCATATATAGATGAACTGCGGCAGCTTTCCTTGTGCAATGTACCCGTTCAGTTCCTGGATGAAATCTGCTGCCTTGGTCGTGTCCCGCACGCCAAGGTTGAATCCCGGCCATGGATACACATGGCTCGTGTACGTGTTCAGTAGCTGGGGGATACTCAGGTTGACGAACTCCCCGTAGTTACGGAAACTGATGCCCAGCGACAGCAGATACTCGAAAAAGTAGCCCGCATCGGGGATGACGAGGCTGGTCACGTACAGGGGGTCGGACAGACCCCTGCCCGAGTAGTCCTGAATCCATGTCTTTTCCACGAAGTCCGTGGAATTGGCGCCCTTGAGCCACTGGTGCCCCTGCACGGACGATTGTCCCTCTGCATAAAAATTGTCCGACAGGCAAAACTGGTCCGCGAGCGCATGGCTGTTGGGCGTGTACTGCTTGCCGTAGATGGCAAGAGACGGGTCGCCGTTGCCCCTGCCGAGGTCACCGAAGTAGGCGTCGTAGGTCTTGTTCTCCCGGATGATGAAGACGACATGTTTGAGCTTGCTCCACGGGAAATTGTTTTGCTGTTCCCAGGCATAGGGACAGTTGTTCGCTCCCACCTGCTGGGTCGTGAGGCTGAGGGTCAGCGCATTCAGCGGGATAGTGGACACCGAGCCCTGGATCATGGCGCCGATGTACTGCCCCTGCGTGTTCGGACCTGCACCCACGCCGTTCGCATTCGCGACGTACAGCATGCTACCGTCGGGGCTCACGGCAATCGCAGCAGGATACCATGCTGTCGGGATCCTGCCGCCCACCGTGTCCGTGGACGTCGTGATGACAGCCACGGCGTTCTCACCGGCAAGCGCCGCGTACAGGGTGCTGTTGTCCGGGCTCAGCGCCAGGGACACCGGCATACTGCCGTCCGGCGCATTGGCGTATGGTGCGAGCGATATTGTTGCGGTCACGGTAAACAGGGACGTGCTGACG
>JAJYYW010000073.1 GCA_021800575.1 bacterium | reverse complement strand
GATGGCCTATTTCGAATGTATCCATGAGATGAAACTCATCGTTGATCTCATCTACGAAGGAGGCATGTCGAACATGAGGTACTCGGTGAGCAACACGGCGCAGTTCGGCGATCTGACCCGCGGGCCGAGGGTCATATCGGACGCAGTCAAATGCGAGATGAAATCGATCCTCAGGGAGATCCAGGACGGCAGCTTTGCCAAGGAATGGATCCTCGAGAACAAGGCGAACAGGCCTGTTTTCAATGCCCTGACGCGCAAAGGTGAGGAACACCTTGCGGAAAAAACAGGACAGAAGCTGCGAGAGATGATGCCGTGGTTGAAAAAAGAGAAGCTCGTCGATAAGAGCAAAAATTAATCTCACGCAGGTAGGACTGAGGGAGGTAAGTTCGATCGTCGCTCACGGCGGATTTTCCGAGGGCGTAGATCGGGCAGCCCTCCTTCTTCCCTTGATACCGGCGCAGGCGGCGTTTATTGGCGCTGTCCGTCAGCACCCGGCGGAATAACGGTACCGTTATTACCGGCGGACCGGATCGCCGTACCGCAGACTCGGCGTGTCTTCAAAAAGCACAGCCGCGACACGACGAACAAAGTTGACATATCGCGTAGTTCTGGTAAATACAAAACCATGAATAGGAAGCTGATTTTTAAGAAAAAAATCATTTCTGAACTCGCTAAAAACGGATTAAGAAACAGCTCGAAGAGAAATTTCATTATCACTGCTTTTGTAGCAAGTAGGAAACATCTGAATGCGGATGAACTCTATGCTATAGTCAAGAAGATCGATGCGGGTATAGGTTTTGTTACCGTGTACCGGACACTCAAGCTCCTCGTTCACTACGGCTTTGCACGCGAGGTGGATTTCAAGGACGGTTTCACCCGGTATGAAATTAACGATGAGCCGGCGGTTCAGCATGATCACCTTATCTGCATACAGTGCGGGTCGGTAACCGAATTCAAGGACCCTGCAATAGAACGGTTAAAAGACAAGGCGTCCCGGGATACACGCTTCAAGCCGGTTTTTCACCGGCTGGAAATATTCGGTATCTGCAGACAATGCAGGAACACCAAGAAGAAACAGCATTAACAGGGGACGTATCTTGTTTCCTGTGGTGCGCACGGCGGGAGGGATTGACCGGCGGGCCATTCCCGGATGAAGGAGAAGGTATAGATGCGGCTGAGCAATGACGAGATCAAAGGGTTGAGCGATTACCTGTCCAAGCTGATCGTGGATAAGAACCTGGTGCACCAACCGGTCAATATCGAGGAGGTACGCCTCGACATGTACACGATCATATCCGAAGATATGCAGCTGGAAGACAAACTGAACGAAGAAGTGAAAGATATTATGGAACGCTATGATGAGGATCTCAAGTCCGGGAAGGTCGATTACAATAAACTGTTTGCTATGATCAAGCAGCAGCTTATCAAGGAGAGGAAACTCATCCTATGAGCCGCTTAAGCGATGAACGAATCAGTAATCTGTCACATAAGATACTGAGCAGCCTCATAACTAAACGCCTTGTGGATCCGACGCGGCGGGGAGAAATACTCGCGCTTCTGAAGAACGGATTTATGGAGTTCGAACGGTTCAACGAATCTGTCGACGAACAAGTACGGGGGAAAATAGAATCCCTGTCCAGACGGGTACCCGAGGGAAGCGAAGAGTGGAAGATCCTGTATGCGAAATACAGGGAAGAGCTGCTCAAACTGCAGAAACCCGGAACCATAAAAAAACAAGGAGGGTAGTATGAAGGAACTGATCGAAAAGATCGCCAGGGCCATGGTGGACAGTCCGGACGAGGTCAGTGTGACGGAGATCGAGGGGGAGCATACCGTTGTACTCGAGCTCAAGGTCGCCAAAAACGATGTGGGAAAGATGGTGGGCAAGGAGGGGAACCATGCCAAGGCCATCCGGACGATACTCCTTGCCGCAAGCGGTAAAAGAGGGAAGCGGTATAACCTGGAGATTATAGGATAGACTGCAGACCGGTGAACAATGATTGAGAAGGCGGGTGTAGATAGTAGCGTATGGATTTTGTAAAGGCTGTGCCAAAACCAAATTCTACGATATCCTATAACAATTTGCAGCTGACCCCCATCGAAGGGTACCTGCTGTCGAGAATAGACGGGGTGAGTTCTGTCGATGATATCGCATCGCTGAGCGGATTGCCGTACGATCAGGCGCTCGACGTGATCAGGACCCTGTGGGAAAAAAGGGTCTTTGTGATCGACGGGTTGGAACCGGAAAACGGGCGCAGCAAGACGGGCTTCGATCTGAGTGAGGATGAAGAGAATGCGATTGAGAAAATGTTTGAAACGGTAACGAACGGTACCTTTTACCAGATTCTTTCCGTTCCCTTTACGGTCAAGCCGGAGGATGTCAAGAAAAAATTCTTCGAACTATCAAAATTGTACCATCCAGACCGGTATTTCAAGAAAAACATAGGGCCGTACAAGGACAAACTCAGCATGATTTTCAAGAAGCTGTCAGAGGCGTA
Source organism: bacterium (assembly GCA_021800575.1). GTDB lineage: Bacteria > JAMCPX01 > JAMCPX01 > JAMCPX01 > JAMCPX01 > JAJYLM01. The sequence goes on along the minus strand of JAJYYW010000073.1, from coordinate 4,485 downwards.
TGAAGTTCTCTATGATCCGCAGAAGAAAAAATGGTACGATGCGGCACTGACAAGTGCACGACCAGCAGCAGCGCGTCCTCCCGTATCCCCCCGGACCGACGAGCGGCGGGTGAGTACCAGGAAAGCGCCGGATACCGAGGCAACCGTCCGGCTGGAGACGCCCCCTTCTGCAGAAGCGGTGCAATCGCAGCCCCCGGATCGGACGGTGAAATTGGAAAAACCGGAAGCCCCGGGTACTGAACTCGATCAAAAGATCACCAGGATGAAAGAGACCCTCGACAACAATAAACTGGAACAGGGATTGCGGGAACTCGATTCCCTCAAGGACATCAGGGACGCTCGGATACCGCTGCTCATGGCCGATTATTATCTGAGACATAATGACCTGCTGAGTGCGCGGGATTATACCCAGATGGCTATCGAGTATGATACGAACAATATCAAGGCGTACGAGATGCTCGGAAGTATCTATATGAAATTTAAGCTATACAGGAACGCATTAAAGGTGTATGAGACTATCAAGGGTATAGCACCGGCTGATACGCATGCCGATATGATGATTCAGGAAATAAAATCTTTAATAGAGGATTGATTATGGGTAAAGTCATTGGAATAGACCTGGGCACGACCAATTCTTGCGTTGCCGTCATGGCAAACAAACAGCCTGTCGTGATTCCCAACAAGGCTGGTTACCGGATAACGCCGTCGTATTTTGCGATAACAAAGGACAATAAGAAACTCGTTGGCAACCTGGCAAAGCGCCAGGCCGTTATTAATCCGGACAACACGGTGTTTGCATTCAAGAGGCTCATCGGCAGGAGATTCGATTCCCCTGAAGTGGAAACCGCCGCCAAAAATATGGCGTACAAACTGACCAGGGGGCCAAATGAAGATGTCCGGATCACCATCAGCGGCAAAGATTACAGTATCCCGGAAATCTCCGCCATGATTCTCATCGAGATGAAAAAAGTGGCCGAGGAGTACCTTTCCGAGGAAGTCAAAGAGGCGGTCATCACCGTGCCTGCATATTTTAACGACAATCAGAGACAGGCGACCAAGGATGCGGGCAAGATAGCCGGGCTTGATGTTATGCGCATCATCAACGAACCGACTGCAGCGGCTATCGCCTACGGTCTGAACCGGCGTGTCGACGATGAAAAGGTCCTGGTGTACGATTTTGGCGGAGGCACGTTCGACGTCTCGATCCTCGAGATCCACAAAGGTGTGTTCGAAGTCGTTTCCACGGCAGGGGACACCTACCTGGGCGGTGAAGATATCGACAACAGGCTTATCCAGCTCTTTATCAAGGAAATAAAAGAGACCATCGGAGTGGACCTTTCGTCGGACAGGATGGCGCTGCAGCGCTTGAAGGAAGCCGGCGAGAAAACGAAGATCGAGCTTTCCGGTGCCATGGAGTCCATGGTGAACCTTCCGTTCATTGCGTATGACAAGACCGGCCCGCGCCACTATACCCGCAGAATCACGCGCAACGAACTCGAGCAATTGTCCGAGGACCTGGTCAGCAAAACGATCGACATCGTGCAGACGGCACTCAAAAATGCCAGTCTGAAATCGACCGATATCAACGAGATCATCCTTGTCGGAGGACAAACCCGCATGCCCCTGCTGGTCGAAAAGGTGAAAAAGTTTTTCGGAAAGGCATCCCACAAGGGCGTCAATCCGGATGAGGTCGTTGCTATCGGAGCGGCAATCGACGGCACAGCGCTCTCGGAAGGGTCGACCGACATGCTGCTCCTCGATGTAACGCCGCTGTCGCTGGGTATCGAAACACACGGCGGGGAATTTGCCCGGATCATCGAGAAGAATACAACCATCCCGGTCAAGAAGAGTCATACCTTTACCACGTCCTACGATAACCAGACGGCGGTGCGGATACGGGTGTTTCAGGGGGAAAACCAGCAGGCCGAAGAAAACGAACTGCTCGGGGAGTTCATCCTGTCCGGAATACGCGTCACCAAGAAAGGCGATCCGAGGATTGACGTGAGCTTTGATATTGACAATAACGGCATCGTGAATGTGTCCGCCGTCGATCTGGACACGGGCCTCGAAAACAAGATCGAGATCATGTCGAGCAGCAAGCTGACTGAGGATGAGATCAAAACGATGTCCGACGAAGCACACCTGTACGAAATTGATTTGAAAGACGAAGAATGAGTACGCCCGAAGAGATTCTGAAAAACGACACCATCCTGCACATATTCGAATCCGGTCTCGACAGCTTTGCCCAGGGTGATTTTGTCGCCGCACAACAGATGTGGAAGAAGGTCCTTGAACTGGATCCCGACAACGAACTCGCCATCGACTATATCCGTTCCATAGAAGAAGAGGTGCCGTTCGAAGACAAGAAGGTGATCGCGAAAGGATTGCTCGACGAGGCGATTCGGCTCATCGGCAAGAACCAGCTCGATTCCGCCTACGAACTGCTCCAGATGATTCTCCAGGACAATCCCGATGAGGAGAAGGCACAAAAATTCCTTGATACAACGAAAGGATTGTTGTTGAAGGATTACTTGAGCGAGCTCGGCGATACCGGTGCTGTCGTACAATTGAAAAAGAATATGGAAGAGATTATGCGGATCAATTTAACCAAAGAGTCCGCGTATATTATTTCCCTGATAGACGGCAATTCGAGCATCGATGAATTGCACATGTTGAGCAGCATTGACAGATTCCTGTTTATGAGGAATCTTACCCTATTGCTGAGGAACGGTATCATACGACTGAATAATTCAAGGAGGCAGGAGTGAAGGAGATAAAAAAGGTAGTGGTAGCATATTCCGGCGGGCTGGACACGTCGGTTATACTGAGCTGGCTGAAGGAGAAATACCAGTGCGAGGTCATTGCGTTTATAGCAGATCTCGGACAGGATGAGGACCTGAAAGCAATACGGACCAAGGCGTTGAAAACGGGAGCGCGGGCAGCCTACATCAAGGATGTCAAGGATGTGTTCGTCAAGGACTACATATTCCCCCTGCTCAGGGCGGATGCTGTCTACGAGGGAGCATATTTGCTGGGAACGTCGATCGCACGTCCCCTGATCGCAAAAGCGCAGATGGAACTGGTGAAGGAGGTCGGAGCGGATACCGTTGCCCACGGTGCGACGGGAAAGGGTAATGACCAGGTCCGGTTCGAGTTGACCTACTACACCATAAATCCGAAGATACGCGTCGTCACACCCTGGCGGGAATGGGAGTTCAAATCGCGCACCCAGCTCATCGAGTATTCGAAGAAACACGGCATCCCGGTAAGTGCAACGAAGGAAAAACCGTACTCGAGCGACAGGAACATATTTCATATAAGCTATGAGGGCGGTATCCTGGAAGATCCCTGGGCCGAGCCGCCGTCCGATATGTACACCCTGATGACGCCCCCGGAAAAGGCCCCGGACAAACCGTCGTATATCCAGATCTCGTATGAAAAGGGAGATCCGGTTGCGGTGAACGGCAAGCGGATGAAGCCGCTTGCGCTGCTGCAGGAACTCAACAAGATCGGCGGCAGAAACGGGATAGGAAGGGTCGATCTCGTTGAGAACAGGTATGTCGGTATCAAATCGAGGGGCGTTTATGAAACCCCGGGCGGTACCCTGCTGCATGTCGCGCACAGAGCTATGGAATCCATCACCCTGGACCGGGAGGTGTACCATATGAAGGACAGCATGATTACCCGTTATGCAGAAATGGTGTATTACGGTTACTGGTTTTCCCCGGAACGGATAGCGCTGCAGAAATTCATCGATGAGACACAGCAGCGGGTAACCGGTGATGTCCGGCTGCGGCTTTACAAGGGAACCGTGACGGTTGCCGGAAGAAGGTCGCCGTATTCCCTGTACAACCAGTCGCTTGCAACGTTCGAAGAGGAATACGTGTACAACCAGAAAGACGCAGAGGGATTTATCAAGATCAATGCACTGAGATTAAAACGGTTTTAGGAGCGATAATGGCTGGATTTTTTGTCAGTTTGTTTTCGAACGATCTGAGCATCGACCTGGGAACGGCAAACACGCTGGTGTATGTCAAGGGGAAAGGCATTGTTGCAAATGAACCGTCGGTTGTCGCCATCTATACCGATAGTCACGGCGTAAAAAAGATACTCGCCGTCGGGAACGAGGCGAAGAAGATGCTGGGCAGAACGCCGGGCAATATATCCGCCATTCGTCCTCTCCGGGAGGGTGTGATCGCGGACTTCTATGTGACCGAGCAGATGCTCAAATACTTTATCAGTAAGGCGCAGAACAACCATTATACGCTGATGCGGCCGAGGATCATCGTGTGCATACCGCTCGGCCTTACACCCGTGGAAAAGAAAGCGGTCAAAGAATCCGCCGAATCAGCCGGTGCCAAGGAGGTCTTTCTTATCGAAGAACCCATGGCGGCTGCCATCGGTGCGGGGCTGGATATAACGCGGCCTTCCGGTAACATGATCGTAGACATCGGCGGCGGGACAACGGGCGTTGCCGTCATATCA